>DASPNB010000102.1:0-4628 GCA_035626755.1 Flavipsychrobacter sp. | reverse complement strand
AAAGTTTAGGAAACTTCTATTCTATCCATTGAACTACGAGGCCATTATTTTCAAGGCAGCAAAAATAAGCGTTTAAGGGAAAATCCGGCAAAAAAGTTGATTAATCATTCCACTTTAGTGTGCTCATCAGTCTTTCAAGGTCTTTTCTGAAGAACTCGTTCACGGGTCGCAGAGAATCTGCATTGGGCGTAACATTAAAATAAAGCGAGCCACGCATAAAGTGTTTTGCAGAGTCAGTAGCAATAAACTGATAAGCCGAGGCGGCATTACCACCCACTGCATAAGTCAAAATCATGACTCCGTTCTCGTTCACATAAGTATTGGGGTTTATATAGTCGGCTTTCTTGGTATGATAGTAAGACATTTCATGTGAGTCGCCCAGTAGCCTCTCCATCGAATTTTTACCCTCTATTCTCTTATAGCTCAGGTAGATGCGCCCGTTATATTCGGGAAAGTCAATGTTCAGCCAGTAGCGGTTTTCGGGTTTCCTGCCATCAAGCGTCAGTGTGTCTCTGAATGGCGTTCCATAAGCAGGGTATTCGAAGCTATATGGATAGCCGGGTTCGTCAAATTTTATATAGTGATGCTCCGGCATCTCGAGGCGATAGTAGCCTATTGGTTTAGGAGTGTAGACAGGTGGTCTGCAGGAGGAAAAAGCCAGTGCTGCAACACAGAAGAGAAACAAATATCTCATAGGCCGTAAAACTATGATAATTGATGTTAACTATGGGTAAAAACCGTTGATATGTTTGCTTTTTTAAATGGATGACTGGTTTTCTTTTGCTACTTTTGCAGCCTGAAATATAAATTTCCCTCAACATGCAAGATCAGCAACCTACTCCGGAGCAACAACTGAATATAGAACTTACAGAAGAAATGGCAGATGGCCAGTATGCCAACCTGGCAATTATTACTCATTCTTTTGCTGAATTCGTTTTCGATTTCGTGAATGTAATGCCTAATGTGCCTAAGGCCAAAGTGAAATCGCGTATAGTAATGACGCCCCAGCATGCCAAAAGGCTGATGCGCGCCCTGATAGAAAACGTGAAGCGTTTTGAAACCCAGCATGGAGTGATAAAAGACCAGGAAACCCCTGCGGTCCCCTTCACCTTCGGCGGCACTACAGGACAGGCATAATCAGTATTAAATTTCGGTAGATGAACGATAAGATCCTTATTCTTGATTTTGGCTCACAGTATACCCAGTTAATTGCACGCAGCATTCGTGAACTGAATATCTATTGCGAGATACAACCCTGCACTAAAGCTGTTACCTACGAAGAAAGCCTGAAGGGTATCATCCTTTCAGGAAGTCCTTTTTCTGTAAATGATCCTGTAGCTCCTAAGCCAGACATTAAGGCCATGGCCGACAAACTTCCGGTTTTAGGCATTTGCTACGGCGCGCAGCTCATAGCACATTTATATGGCGGCGAGGTAGGGAAGTCTACCCATCGTGAATATGGCAGGGCTCATCTGCAGGATATAATACACGACACTTTACTCACTACTATAGCAGATGGCTCGCAGGTGTGGATGAGTTATGCAGATACGATCAAGAAATTACCCGAGGGCTTCACAGTGATAGCCAGAACAGAAGCCATTCCGGTGGCTGCTTATAAAGCCCCGGCCGATTTTGCAGCCAATCCTGTGTATGCCATCCAGTTTCACCCGGAAGTAACACACAGCACCGATGGCCGCCAGTTACTTAAGAATTTCGTAGTTGACGTTTGCGGTTGCAAGCAGGACTGGACTCCGGCTTCTTTCGTGCTGGAAACTGTAGAAAGGATTAAGAATGAAGTTGGCTCAGGTAAAGTAGTGATGGCGCTCAGCGGCGGTGTTGACTCTACGGTGGCGGCTACTTTGATACATAGAGCCATTGGTGATAACCTTTACTGCATATTTGTTGACAACGGTCTGCTCCGCAAAAATGAATTTGAGCAGGTAATGGAAGGTTACAAGCACCTTGGTCTTAATACCAAAGGCATTGATGCCCGCCAGCGTTTCTATAAGGAACTTGATGGTGTTTCTGATCCTGAAGGCAAACGCAAGATCATCGGTAAGTTATTCATCGATATATTCCAGGAAGAGGGCAGCGAACTGAAGGATGTTTCTTTCCTCGGCCAGGGTACGATCTACCCTGATGTGATCGAGTCACTCTCCGTGGCGGGTCCTTCTCAAACTATCAAGTCTCACCACAACGTGGGTGGCCTGCCCGAAAAAATGCACATGAAGCTGGTGGAACCTCTGCGCTTCCTCTTTAAAGACGAGGTGCGCAAGATAGGCCGCGAAATGGGTATAGACGATATCTTCCTTTCACGTCATCCTTTCCCGGGACCGGGTTTAGGGATCAGGGTTCTGGGAGCTGTGTCGGAAGAAAAAGTAAAACTTCTCCAGGAAGCAGACGCTATCTATATGCAGCATCTCCGTGACTCGGGCATGTATAGCCAGGTTTGGCAGGCAGGTACTATGCTGCTGCCTGTACAGAGTGTAGGTGTGATGGGCGATGAGCGTACTTACGAGTATACCGTAGCTCTCAGGGCGGTAACTTCTGTAGATGGTATGACTGCTGACTGGGCGCACCTGCCGTACGAGCTGCTGGCCAAGATATCGAACGACATCATCAACCACGTAAAAGGTATCAACAGGGTAGTGTACGACATTAGTTCCAAGCCGCCTGCAACCATTGAATGGGAATAGAATGAAATACAGAATTGCCATCACTTTACTACTCCTTGCCTTAGTCGTTTCCGACGCAGACGCGCAGTCGCGGAGGGAAAGGCGCCGTGAACGGAGGGAGCGTGAAGAGCGTATCCGGCAGCGTTTGAATGATGTTCCCGACAAGCGACCGCAGGAAAGAGACCGAAAGGAAGACCGGCGGGACGAGGTTGTAAAGCCTAAGCCTAAAAAGAAGCTGGAAGTTGACTACCCTCGTTCTACTTTTAAGGATGTTTACCGCATAGACGTTCTTATTCCCCTCTACCTGGATGAGCTGGTGAAGAACGATAAGCCGGTACACAAAAGTAAAATTCCCGAAAAGTACATTTCAGGTCTCGATTTTTACCAGGGCATCACGCTGGCGGCCGATACTCTAAACTTCCGCAGGTATAAACTGGATATTCATGTGCACGATATCGCCAGTCCTTCAAAATCCATTAAGACACTGATCGCGAACAAGACGCTTGATTCCTCCGATCTTATAATAGGTGCAGTTCAATCCTCAGATATTGCACCGGTGGCCGAAGTGGCTAAACGCAACAACATCAATTTTATCTCCGCATTATCGCCTTCAGATGCTGACGTAAGGAACAATCCATATTTCACCATTATCCAGCCTCGCCTGCAGTCGCACTGCGAATGGATCATGAAGAAGGTAGCAGAGAAGTACACGAAAAACCAGATCAGCATTTTTTATCGCTCCACCATACCGGTTGACGAAAGCGCATACTCTTATCTCACCAATATCCTTGAAGAGGATGATCTCCGCAAGGTAAACTGCAATTCCATCCCCGATTCCGCCACTCTGGCAAAAGCGTTCGATAGCACTCAGACAAACGTCATTGTCATGCCGGTTCTTGACAATAACTATGCCGAATCAATTCTCCGGAAGCTATACAAGTCATTCCCAGGCTACGATTTCGCCGTTTATGGTATGCCTACCTGGAAGACGATGTCAGGCATCCGCAAGCCCGAGGCTTTTCCGAACGTTGCTGTATATTTTACAGCACCCTTCTATTTCGATATTACCACCAGCGGTGCCCAGTTGCTATACAATTCTTATACCAACAAGTTTAACGGCAAGCCGGGAGAACTTGTTTACCGGGGTTTTGAAACGCTTTACTGGTATGCAACACTGCTGAATGACTACGGCACTATTTTCAATCCTGAAATGCACCGCAATGAGAAAGCGCCATTCACTAAGTTTGAGATAAAGACGGAGTGGAACAAAAAGAAAGAAGAGATCCTTTACAATGAGAACCAGCATCTGTATCTCTACAGGTACCAGAGTAGTTCTTACATGATAGAGCAATAAGCTATCCTGAATTTATAGGTGCATTCCGAGGTGTTTTTGGGCTGCGATTTGTTACCAGGCAAGGGTTCCAGGGGATTATAGCTCCATTTTAGGTAAAGACAGATCAATTTTAGATCCATTTTAGGTTCATTTTAGATTCATTTACCTCCATTTTACCTCAATTATAGATCCATTCAGATCAATTTGTCCCGTCCTGAAATAGGTTTACACTTGGTTAGAAAATCCTGATTTTAGTTTACATGTCATTTTTCAGGACTAGACATATTTCAAAGAGCTTGCAATTGCCTGGTGGCGCTGCTGTAGTAAAGGTACGAAACGAGGGAGGGGTGATGCAAATTTTAGCAGGGTATGTGGGAAACTTTTTTGTGTGGGGTAGAAACTTAATTAGCTCAGTAGCTGCGTGGCCCCCCTCTTTCCGATATGCATCGCGACGACAAGCGGCTCGTCCGTCTCCCTCCTACGAGGGGGAAAGTTTTCTTGGTGGTTAATTAGCCTGGTCGCATACAAGAAAGTCCCCTGCGGGGGACTTTTATTATTTCAATTCTTTTTAGGTTATTCTTTGTCGCTGTTTACCAGGTTCTGAATATTGGAAGATTCAC
>DASPNB010000101.1:0-5496 GCA_035626755.1 Flavipsychrobacter sp. | reverse complement strand
TCCGTAACTATCTCGAGTTCCTGGTAGAGATCCTTTTTCTTTATCAGGTCAATGGGATTGATATTAGGAGTTGCAAATAATTTCGTCATTGCACTATCAAACAGGTCATCGGCTTCATTCTCCAGGCTATTGATCAGTACGCAGGCCTCTATAATGGCACGGAGGTTTTTCATGTTCCTCAGCTCACGAACACCTGTGTGTAGCGCATTAATACTGCGCAGCATGATGTCTGCAAAGCCACGCACGGTATCGTCCACGTCATGTATGTAATAGTTGGTCAGGCGCTTGGCCGAGCCCCAGGTATAGTCAGCAATATCATCCAGCGACGTGGCAAGAGAGTGTATATCCTCCCGGTCAAAGGGCGTAATAAAGTTACTTCCGAGCTCTATAAATATCTTATGAGTAGTCTCATCATTGCGGTGCTCCAGGTCCTCAAGAGATTTCAGCATCTGCGTCCTTTTTTCAGGATCGGGTTCATTCATTGCTTTAGAAAAGGTGTTACCCATTTCTACCAGCGTGGTAGTCACCTCTTCAAACAGGCTGTAAAAAACCTTGTCCTTAGGCATGAATAATTTGACAATAGAGCTGAATCCCATATTTTCTACTATTTATATGAACTTAATGCGGGGGCAAAAGTATCTTAGTTAATCAGCCTTTCTGAAAAATGACGAAAGACTTAATAATTTCTTAACCCCATTTGCCCGCAAAGTATTCAAATATTAACAATGATGAAAGATGTATTTTTAAAAGTTTATTTGAGCCTGCAAACGCAGTAGTCGTCCTTGTTGCACATTGTTTTGCTTCACAAAGTCCTCGAACCTTCGGCGGGCTATATTGTAAGTTGCCACGAGCTCAAAATTTGGTAGTGGCTTCCACTCTACGCCTGCCTCAAATTCATTCACAGTATAGCTTCTGGCATCCAGTTCAAATTTCTTACCTCCGGCATAGTACTGACCTCTTACAAAAGGATAAATCAGTTGATTCTTAAACTTCAACATATACGAGAGTATCGCATATCCACCCGAAATATTCCGCGTTTCAATCGAATCAGTTGCATTATTGAACTCCGGTCCTTTACCTACATTATATTCTGCCTGGATACCAAAAGGTTGAGGATACAGCACGAAGGTAGCAGCCACCCTTCTGTCCAGGTAAGTATTTCCTGCTACAGACTTCACGCCTTTCGACAACTGATCTGGGGCCAGGGTGTATTTACCTGTGTAAGCCTGTATACCCGGTTCTATTATCTGCTTCTTCCCGATTTTGAACGGATAAGTTGCCCTTGCAACCATATACATCTCATTGTTCAATTCAGGTTTATTAGCTGTCTGGCCATTATAAACACCAAATGCAAACACACCATAGTCGCCCGATCCTTTCAGGCCATCTGCTACCAACGAGGCAAAACGCTTACGTATCTTTTGCGGAGCCCAATACAGGAAAACACCCATATCCCGCTCATTCGATGCGGCGCTGTTCAAACCATCATCACGGTCAAGCGGCAGGCGGTTTTGGCTCGACTGCATATTGATAAACCCATAAGGTATCTTGCTCTGTCCTACCCTTGCTCTGAATTCATTTTTCTTATCAAAACCCAGATCGAAATAGGCATCACGTATTTGTCCGAAGTTCAGGCCGGTAGAAGAGGCCGCACTGGCGAAATCCGGCTGAATGTAGATGTAAACCCGCTCATGTATCTGGCCGAAGAAGTAAATACGGGCCCGACGGATGAAAAGACCTCCATCCTCCCCCATCGACTTATCGCACTGCTCGCATTTTAAATCCGGGTTTGTCTCCAGCAGACGGTTATAGCGCACTTGCAGATATCCGCGGAGCGCAAGTTTATCAAACCACTTCGGTTTGGTCTCTGATTTACTGTTGAGGCTAGGGGTACGCTTCGAACTGTCTGTCTGACCTGCGGCTGTTGTTACAACAGCGACTGAAAGCAGGATGAAGAATAATAATTTATTCACAATTTCTTAATGATGGCGCAAAGGTAGTTTCGTATTACAGAGACAATGTAAATTCAATGTTATGTAATTATTAACTTTGAAAAGGAGGCAGTTAAACCCGCTACAGAAAAGAGTTTTGAGGAACGGAAAGGACAAAAACTTAACATTGGGACTTAAAACAAGGGACCGCCGCGAAGATCGGGCAAGCTTGTAAAATGAAAAAGAAAGGCGTGTAAATTCTAGGTAAAACACATGGAATTGGCTGTCATTTGCACATTTCTCACATTCTCACATTTCCACATTAAGAAAGTTTCACTCTTGGATCGAGGAAACCATAGAGCATATCTGTAACCAGGTTGACAATAATGAAAATAAAGGCTGTCAGCAGCACGGATCCCATCACTAGCGGGAAATCAAATTTATCCAGCGCATCCACCGTTATCTTACCCACCCCCTTATATCCGAAGATATACTCCACGAAGAAAGAACCCGCCAGCAGTTCAGCCAGCCAGCCGGAGATAGCTGTCACCACCGGGTTAAGCGCATTAGGCAGCGCATGGCGGAACACTACCTTTGTTGTGGTCAGCCCCTTGGCATAGGCCGTACGTATATAGTCCTGCGAAAGCACATCCAGCACTGAGCTGCGTGTAAGCTGGGTAATGATGGCCAGCGGGCGTATACCCAAAGCCAACGCCGGCAATATCAAATTTCTTATGGCCAGGTGTCTGCCCGTAAAAGGATCATACTCCCAGAGGCTCCCTGTCATGTTCAGTCCCGTTACACTGTGCAGCAAATAACCAAACACATAGGCTATCACCAGGCCCGCAAAGAACGAAGGCATCGATATACCCGCCACGCTGGCCGCAATAGCCGAAGTATCCATCCAGGTATCTTTCTTCAGTGCCGCAAGTATACCTAGTAGAATACCAAAGAAGGTGGCGATCAGCATGGCCGACAGCGCCAGTATAATAGTCCCCGGCAGAGCTTCACCCAATACATCACCCACATTTCTTTTGGTGTAGTAGGAGCGGCCCAGGTAAGGAAATTTCAAGCCAAGCACATTATCGCCTGCTGGCAGCAGCGTGAGATAACTATACTTTTCCCGGCTGGCACTATCGCGTCCGTGCCAGCCTATGGGCGAAAGATCATTCAGGAAAAGGCCATAGCGGGTGAGCAACGGCTTATCAAGGTTCATTTCCTTGCGGGCATTCTCTATCGTCGCCTTATCGCTGCGCTGCCCCATTGTAAGGCGCGCGGGATCTCCAGGCAATACATTGAAAAGAAAAAACACTACGGTTACCACACCCGCCAGTACCAGCAGGCTGTAACGCAGGCGCCGTGCAAAGAAGCGTAGCAACCTTAGTGCGCCGGTTGATTGTTCACCATTTGCGCATCTTTAGGATAGTCCATATAGCTCCACTTCTCTACTATGGTTCCCTGGTCAAGCAGCATCAGTCCCGGGTTAGAGCGCATAGCTGTCTTGCTCACAGTTCCATCCAGTACGTAGAACGGCACATGCTCCAGTCCGTGCTTCTTGCGGAAGGCTTCGGCTTCTTCTTTTACCGACGAGCAAAGCACATAAAATGGTATGTTCTGCTTTTGCGCATTGGCAATAAGCGATTTCAGGTCATCCATATTAGCCGTATTGGCGGTAGCTGCGTCTTTTACAAACCACAGGTACGTAGGTCCCGGTGTATTGAGTATCTCCACAGTGCGGTCATTACCGTTTTCATCGCTGATGATGAAGTCCTTTATTTCGGGATCGCAGTTACCTTTGCGAACCATTTTATCTATGCGGTCTACAAACACCCAGGTAGTATCCTGCCATGGCAGGTTGTCCTGCGTAAATTCTTTTTTCACCCCGTCTTTCTGGTAGATGAAGATGTTGGCAAAGCTATCAGGTACGCAGCCCGGAGGAGGCAGCATCTTACGGTACACGTTAGCATGCTTCTTATAAGGCAGGCAGTCGTGGAATGGCAGGTGTTTCAGCGACCACCACTGTATGCCAAAGGCAAAAATAGTAACGATCAGCATAACAATATGCCCCGCACGGCCTTTGATAACAGGCTCCACTCTCTTGCGGTAGATAAAGAGGATGATGGACATGATCGTCAGCACCACGTCTTTCCAGAAAGTTTCTTCATTAGATATTTTAATGCAATCGCCAAAGCACCCGCACTCTTTTATCTTTCCTGAGAACAGCGCATATGCCGTAAGGAAAGTAAACCAGAGATTAAGCAGCAGCAGCAAGAACGAAAATATCCTGAAAGCATAACCCAGCAGCAGCGCCACACCCGATATGATCTCGAACGCGATCATCAGGATAGAGAAAGCAAATGCATATTGGTTGAAGAAGGTCATATGGAGTACTTCAAAGAATTCCTCCATCTTATAGGTAAGCCCCAGGGGATCATTGGCCTTTACCAGTCCGGAAAAGATGAACAGTACACCTACTATTATCCTCAACAACCAAAGCAAGTATTTCATAAGCTATGTTTAGAATATAAGTTTAGATAAAAATACACTGGAAAATCAATTTTTACAGACCAATCGTACCAAAGGCAAGTTTGAAAAGTTTTGTTAACTAATTATTTGCTTTGAATCCTTCGCGAAACTTTGCGGTTCTCCGCGTTCTTTAAGTTTAAACTTCCAAACGCCAGGGTCGCTAAGAAGCCGCTAAGGTTATGTAAAGTCCAAAGTGAATGCTATAGGTCGCCGGAACTTTCTGAGGCTTTAATGAGTGCAAATATGCCATAATTAATAATATCGCAGAAGTTAGCATCCATTCCCTCCGACACGATGGTTTGCCCGTCATTAGCCAGTATTTGCTTGATGCGCAGCAGCTTCACCAGTATCAGGTCCACAAACGACTGCTGACTCATATCTCTCCACGCCTCACCATAGTCATGGTTCTTCTGCAGCATCAGGTCCTCTACTTCTTTGGCTTTCAGCTCATACCAGTTTCGGGCTTCCTGGGCGCTCAGTTCGGTATGCTCACTATCTGCCAGGGCCGACTGGATAAGGGCGATGATGCCATAGTTGACGATAGCCACGAATTCCGACTCTATGCTATCGCCTATTTTCTGTACCCCGGTTTCCTGTATCTGCCGGATTCGCCAGGCTTTAATGTAAATTTGGTCTACAATGGATATACTGCGCAATACCCTCCAGGAGGTGCCATAGTCCTGTGCCTTCTTTACGTACAGGTCCTTACAACGGTTAACGACGGTCCTGTATTGATCGAGGGTATTATTCATACTGATGGTATTGCTGCTTAAACTATCCTGCATTTTCTTTGCGTAGCGATGAAAGCCAAAAATACACTTTTACCCATACATACCAGCCTGCAAAGCAGGGGAAGATTGCTGGACATATCTGAGCCCATCGTAATGGGTATCCTCAATGCCACACCCGACAGCTTTTACAACAAAGGGGCTGACAGTGACGTCTCGTCCTTACTGGGGACGGCGGAGCAAGTGCTGAAAGATGGCGCTACCATACTTGACATCGGCGGAGCCTCCACCAAACCGGGCGCTGCCATCAG
>DASPNB010000100.1:0-2312 GCA_035626755.1 Flavipsychrobacter sp. | reverse complement strand
AGTTTAAAATGTATACCGGCATTAAATCCTCTTCCCCAGGCATCGGACGAGATAATCCCATGCCCGTCGTTGTTTCCCGACGCATCCGGTACCACAGTGGCCTGTTTCATCCGCAGTTTTCCATAAGCAACAATATAACCGGCCCCTATCGAGAACTTGCTGGAAAATTTATAGCACACCGTTGGTTGGGCAAAGATGGTCTGAAATGAAGCTTCCTGCACCAGGTGTCTGCCCACCCAGTCATTATGCCACCTGATCTTATTCCCGAACGGGCTGTAAAAACCTAACCCTACGCTCACCTTGTCCTTTGATGCACGGATAGGCCCGGCAACATATAAATTATAGAAAGGCAATACCTGTACATCATTCGTGGCAGATATGGTGTCTTTTGTATACCGGATCTCGTTGTAAATGCCACCACCGCTTACGCTCACCTCCCACAAATTAAGGTCAGATATGCCGGACGGGTTATAAAAGACAACGTCAGAATTCCAGGTTAGCGCCGTACCCGAGCCGGCCATCGCCATTTGGCGTATGCCTTGAGTAGGCAACTGGTAAACTTGTGCGGATAAGTAGTTACACGCCAATAGAAGAAACAAACTTAGAGAGTATTTCCCTTTATGGATAAGCCTTTGCACAGCTTTCAAGTTACGAACATTATTCTAATCCATGGCAATGCCTACCGTGGCAAAGCTGGTTTTCGCACCTTGTATAGCAGAGAGTGTCAGCGCGCAAGCCTCCAGCGTAGCACCCGTTGTCAGCACATCATCAACCAGTAACACATGTTTGTTGTTCAGCATTTCTGGCTTCCGCACAGCAAAGACATCTTTCATATTATCTATACGTTCCGTCCGGCTCTTCTTGGTTTGGCTCTCAGTATGCAGCCTCCTATACAATACTGAATCCACTACGGGTATCGAAAGCACCTCGCCCATGCCTTCTGCTATCAGTTTCGCTTGGTTATATCCCCTTGCGGCCTGTTTCTGTGGATGCAGCGGCACAGGGACGATAGCATCAACAGTCATGATCCACTCAGTACCCCGCAATCCATATCCTAGTTGCTCGCCTAGGTAATTCCCTATTTCCTGCTTGTCTTTGTATTTCAGTTGATGAAGTAAATGTTGCAGCAGGCCCTCAGCGGTAAAATAGGCTAGTGAGGTCGCCCGTTCAAAGGGTAATCTTCCTGCAAACCGCAGCGTACTGTCATTGTGGGTCTGATCATGATAATTAGTAAGAGGTAATTCCGAAGTACAGCCGATACACAAAACCTTTTCCTGCCTCATCAGCGACTGGCTGCATCCCTCGCACAGCCTCGGAAAGAACAGCTGTAGAAGATCATAACCTAAAGATTTTAATTTACCGGAAACCATCGCGCTCGCTAAAATACCAAATCATGGCAATCCTTCCAATCATGTAAATCGCGGTTCAGAAAAGCATCCTGTACACATCCTCTACCTTATTCACCGTTCTTATTTCTATCCGCGAATTCTTCTTATCCAGGCCCTTGGCATTGGCTTTCGGTATAAAGATGGCATCCATGCCCAGTTTTTCGGCCTCAGCTATCCTTTGGTCTATCCTGTTCACTGCCCTTATCTCTCCTGAGAGACCTATTTCACCCACCAGGCAAATATTAGATGGCAACGCCTTGTCCTCATACGACGAAAGCAATGCACACACCACCGAAAGTTCTATCGATGGGTCTTCTATTTTCAGCCCCCCGGCTATATTCACAAATACATCCTTCGCCCCGAAATGGAAACCGCCTCTTTTTTCTAATACAGCAAGTAAAAGCTGTAACCTCCGCAGGTCAAACCCGCTCACAGTCCGTTGTGGCGTTCCGTATACCGCCGTCGTCGCCAGCGCCTGTACTTCTACCATCATAGGTCGTAATCCTTCCATGGTAGCTGCAATAGCTATACCGCTCAGAGGCTCGTCATGCTGGGAAAGCAATATCTCTGATGGATTGCTCACCGGCCGCATGCCCGCTGTCACCATCTCATATATCCCCAGCTCCGATGTAGAGCCAAACCTGTTCTTCAGTGTTCTCAGTATCCTGTACGCATAGTGCCTGTCCCCTTCAAACTGCAGCACGGTATCCACCATGTGCTCCAATACTTTAGGCCCCGCTATTGATCCTTCCTTGGTGATATGGCCGATGATACACACCGGTATATTGCTCAGTTTTGCAAAGCGTTGCAGCTCCGCAGCACATTCCCTCACCTGCGATACACTTCCTGCTGCCGACTCCACATAAGCCGACTCCAGCGTTTGTATTGAGTCAATGATCAATAGTTGCGGCTTCACTTTCTTTA
>DASPNB010000099.1:0-2329 GCA_035626755.1 Flavipsychrobacter sp. | reverse complement strand
GAAAATTCGGAATAGCCCTCGGCATCAGCATTCTTGTATTTGTTGCGGCGTTTGTTGCAGCGAGACTGACCAAGGTGGCGGATATGATGCGCATCAGCAGCGGGGCCAATCTGCCCACGCTGGAGGTAGGGAAAGTGGTCTGGGTGTCTAAGCTGGCGAAGCCGCAGCGTTTCGATTTTGTGAGCTACTATGCAGAAACAGCAGAATATGGCCGCCAGGTATGGCTGCACCGCCTCTGCGCGCTGGAGGGCGACCAGGTAGAAGTGAGGGATGGCAGGCTATATGTGAACGGGAAGGACGCTGACAGGAATTTTACGCTCAGCCATGCCTATATCACCCATGTCAGCAACGGGCCAAAACTGGAGGGGCTGCTCAGGGAGGAAAATATCTATCCAATATCTGCCGACAGCCTGGTGATACATGCCGATAAAGAACTGCTGGCAAGGGCGGGTATAGTTGCCCGTCGCTACCTGGAGCTGAAGGGTCAGCCTGACCCGCATATCTCGGGTGTGTACAATAACAGTCCCTGGAACAGGGATCACTTCGGTCCTGTTATAGTTCCGGCAGGTTATTATTTTGTGCTGGGTGATAATCGTGATAATTCGCTTGACTCCCGGTACAGGGGGTTTGTGAATAAGGAGGATTTTGCGGGGACGATGCTGTGAGGGGCCAGGGTCCGGGCAGACGCGCGCCGGTTACTGCATCTCGCCGACAAGGCTTTTCAAATACCTGAGGTGCACTCCTACCCTTCTTTCCTTCAGCCTGCGGTTCATAAAATACTGGAGCAGCAGCAAGCCTGCATATGAGCCGAACCTGAGGAGCACGGGCATAGAATGCCAAAGCCGCAGCATTCTGTAGTCCTGGAAGTAGGGCAATATCTCAGTAAGCGCTATAAAGAAAAGCAGCACATATCTCAACAGCATTATTTCCGTCTTAGCCCTTTTTTCGAGCACCTGCACCTGTTGCTGCAGGTTGTCTTTTACCACTCCATCCATCCTTTCCATTTTGCAGGCAATGCGGTAATTGTACCGGGCAAAGGCAATGATACCGATGCAAAACGCCACATAAGTCCAGAACATAACACTGGTAAATACAGCCCGCAGGTCGCTGAGATTGGTTAAGATGAGCACGAGGGGTATAATGGACATAGCAACCATTTGCTTCCTGAATACTTTTTTCAATGCCGCCACCGGGCCATAGCTTTTGTGTTGTATAATGTTCATGATATCTGTATTTAAATTGTTTTTTACGGGGGCTTCTTTCCATGCCCGCTTCAGGTCGTCCAGTTCCATGGTCAGTAGTTTTTGGTTAGTTGACGCAGCTTTTCTTTAATACGGTTCATCTTTACGCGCAGGGTACCCTGGCTTATGCCCAGTATGTCTTCCATCTCAGCATAAGAGTGGTCTTCCATATAGAGCATAACAATGGCTTTCTCTATATCGTTCAGGTGTTCTATGGCTGCGTAAAGCTGTTGCAACTGATCTTCGGCTTCGCTGCTGCTATCGTCGCCTATGTGTTCATACTCGCTGACCGGCGCGGAAACCATAATGTTCTGTTTCTGCTTTCGCAAACCGCTGATGCAGGTATTGATAGCCACCCTGTAAAGCCAGGTGCTGAACAAGGACCCGCCTTTAAATCGCGGATATGCTTTCCAGAGCTGTATGACAATTTCCTGGAAGAGATCCTGCTTGTCGTCGTCAGTATAGGCATATATGCGGCATATCTTATATAGCAGCGCCTTGTGCTCATTAATATGCCTCTCAAACTGCCTTTCCAAGTCCTGCTTTTGCACCGGTTCTGTTCCGTGTTTTAGAATATTAGTCGCAAGTTGGGCAGAAATGTTACATGGCGGGTGAAAAATTTGTGGGTCGGGGGCTTAGTTGCTGTAGCACCACCCCGTACGCGAAAGGCGGACAGCCGGTTTACAAAGGACAGGCCCCACTCATCCTCGTTTGCAACGAGGATGCCCGGGATCAGCGTTTGCAACGCGTCTGCCAAACAACCATGTCCAGTAGAAACCATCTTCCCCAGCTCGGCGTGGTCTTCAAAAAAAACTGCTCGGCGTAGACTCTGTCTACTGTTGTCCGGCAACTTCTGTCCCGTCATCATCCCTCAGCAACATCGGGCCCCGCTTCGCCGGCAGCCAAATAGAATTGGCGCATGCTACTTTCTCTTACGCAGCGCTGGCCCCCCGTAGTCCCGCGGAGCGCATGGACGGAGGGTGCCCTTTTCTTTGTTACTTTCTTTTTTGTCCCGAAGCATTTCGGGAAAAAGAAAGTAAGGCTGATGGGAGCGCTGAAGTCTGTGTTAAGAACCAATGCCAGTAGAC
>DASPNB010000098.1:0-6006 GCA_035626755.1 Flavipsychrobacter sp. | reverse complement strand
TCATATTCGTTGCCTTTCTTAATTGAGACGGGGAGGCGCTCCCCTCCCTTCGGCAGGGTAAACATAGAAGAATTCTCATTAGGTCCATATCCCACTACTATAGTGTAAGTGCCTTTCCTGGTATGTTCGTTGGTTTCTACTCTTACCTTGAAGTCGAAATTATTCAAACCGTCTTTTACTATCGTGGACTCAGCAGCAACGACGGTGCCGGGGGGAGGCGGCGGACCAGGATAGCTCGTCTTTACTGCAACTTCTTCCTGCTTGTGAGCAGGCTCAGAGCCGCAAGCCAAGAGTCCGACACAGCATAAGCAAGCAAATAAGAACGTGATCTTCATGACGGTAAAAATAAGATATCGGCGGATATTTGAAAGCGGCCGCTGACACTATTAAAGTCTGTGAATTTTATTTCAGACAGCGGCAGGAATACTTTACTTTTAGGCACATTTAATCAAAAATTCAAATCTATATAATGAAAAAGTGGACAATACCTGTCGTGGCACTGCTAAGCCTGCAAATGGCCGGTTCCTGCGGAAATAAGCCAGGCAATGGGAACGAAAAAGTTGACACCCTGAACGCGGAAGCTATAAGCTACGACCCCAACTTTAAGGTGGAGGCAGAG
The DNA here is from genome assembly GCA_035626755.1 of Flavipsychrobacter sp. Taxonomy (GTDB): domain Bacteria; phylum Bacteroidota; class Bacteroidia; order Chitinophagales; family Chitinophagaceae; genus MKUN01. The sequence continues at coordinate 5,387 of DASPNB010000098.1, read as the reverse complement.
GCCTTTGCCGATCTTCAAGTACTTCGATATGAAGTGCCGGGATTTTCACAACTGAGCCTGAAAGAGAAACAATTAGCTTATTACCTGTATGAAGCAGCACTTTGCGGCCGCGATATGATCTACGATCAAAAAAATAAATACGGGCTTACCATCCGTAAAACTATAGAGGCCATGTATGGCACCTACAGTGGCGACAAAGCATCGGAAGACTGGAAGAAATTTGAGACCTACTGCGGCCGTGTATGGTTCAGCAATGGCAACTACCACCACTACAGCAATGAGAAATTTATACCTGAATGTTCGTTTGAATACTTCAGCCAGGTAGCGAATGCCAGCGACCAGAGCCTGCTGCCTAAGGAGGTGGGAGAAACCACAGACGCCTTCCTGGCAAGGATAAAACCGGCGCTGTATGACATGAAGTTTATGCCGAAGCTGGTAGACCAGCGTGCCAACATAGACAACGTAGCTATGTCGGCCAACAATTTCTATGAAGGCGTGACGCTGAAAGAAGTAGATGAATTCTATTCGAAATTCCCGACGACCGGTAAGGCGCCGTCCTGGGGATTGAACAGCAAGGTGATGAAGGACGCCAACGGGCAGGTGGTAGAAAAAGTATGGAAAGTGGGTGGCATGTACAGCCCCGCGATAGAAAAAGTAGTTTACTGGCTGGAAAAAGCGTCTACAGTAGCTGAGAATGCCCAGCAAAAGAAGGCACTGGACCTGCTGGTGCAATATTACAAAACCGGCGACCTGAAAACCTTTGATGACTATAGTGTTGCCTGGGTAAGAGATACAGCGTCGAAACTGGATGTTGTAAATGGCTTTATAGAAGTGTACCTGGATGCAATAGGCAAAAAAGGCAGCTATGAAAGTGTGGTATCTATAAAAGATATGGAGACCTCCAAACGCATCTCGGCAATAGCTAAGGAAGCGCAATGGTTTGAGGATAACTCGCCAATAATGAAAGAACACAAGAAAGACACCGTGAAAGGCATCTCCGCAAAAGCAATAACGGTAATAGTGGAAAGCGGCGACGCTGCACCCAGCACGCCGATAGGCATCAACCTGCCAAATGCGGACTGGATACGGAAGGACAGTGGCTCAAAGTCTGTATCGCTGAGCAATATAGTGCACTCATATACCGTATTCCGTTCAAAAGGGGGAACGCTGGATGAATTCGGCGTGAATGATACTGTGATACAAAGACTGAAAAAACATGGAGCCCTGGCCGGCGACCTGCATACTGATATGCACGAATGTATCGGCCATGCCTCGGGACAGATAAACGAAGGTGTAGAGACAACCGATAAGACGCTGAAGAACTATGCCTCAACAATGGAAGAGGCCCGTGCCGACCTGGTAGCACTTTACTATGTAATGGACCAGAAGCTGGTAGATATAGGAGTAATGCCCAGCCTGGAAGTGGGCATGGCCGAGTATGACAGCTACATAATGAATGGCATCATGACCCAGCTTACCCGCCTGAAGCCGGGAGAGAAACTGGAAGAAGCGCATATGCGCAACCGCGCACTGGTAGCAAGATGGGCCCTTGAGAAAGGTAAAAAAGACAATGTGATAGAATTTGTAAAAAAGAACAACAAGACCTATGTGCGTGTGAATGACTATCAAAAACTGCGCCTGCTATTTGGCGAATTGCTTCGTGAATTGCAGCGTATCAAGTCGGAAGGAGATTACACAGCAGCGAAGAACCTCGTGGAAGGCTACGGCGTAAAAGTAGACCCTGTACTGCACAAAGAGATACTGGAGCGCTATGCGAAGCTGAACATAAAGCCTTACCAAGGGTTTATACAGCCAAGATTAATACCTGTGATGGAAGGCGACAATCTTACAGATGTGAAGATCGAATACCCGGAAAGCTTCTTCCAACAGATGATGGAATACGGAAAGAAATACTCTTTCCTGCCCGTAATGAACTAGTTTGAATTATACAAATAAAAAGCGTCCCGGCATATTGCAGGGACGCTTTTTATTTGTTTATTTATTTCTTCGCCAGGGCAAATTCAAGCACTTCGCTCATTTCTGTAACGTAGTGGAACTTGACGCCTTTGATGTACGCCTTGTTGATCTCTTCTACGTCCTTGGCATTGGACTTGCAGAGAATGACATCCTTGATACCTGCGCGCCTGGCAGCGAGCACTTTTTCCTTAATACCACCTACAGGAAGCACTTGTCCGCGGAGTGTTATCTCACCTGTCATTGCCAGGTAAGGCTTCACCTTGCGACCTGTAAAGGCTGATGCGAGTGATGTGAGCATGGTAACGCCGGCACTTGGACCGTCTTTAGGCACGGCACCTTCGGGAACGTGAATGTGTACGTTGAACTCGTCGAATTTGCCGGGCGGTATTTTGTACTCTTCAGCATGAGACCTGAGATAGGCCAGCGCTGTGGTGGCACTTTCCTTCATCACATTTCCGAGGTTACCGGTGAGTGCAAGGCCACCTTTACCTTTATATAAGCCTGTTTCTATAAAAAGTATATCTCCTCCCACGCTGGTCCAGGCCAAGCCTACAGTCACGCCCGGAGGGTGTGCCTTGGTGTATAGCTCGTTGCTGTATTTTGGTTTCCCCAAAACCTTCTCTACCTGCTCTACGGAGAGCTGAGGAGCTACCTTTTCGTTGGTGGCTACTTGTCTTGCCAGCGAACGCATGATAGCGGCTGTAAGCCTGTCCAGTTCGCGTACACCTGACTCGCGGGTATACTCCTGGATCATTTTGTTGAGTACCTTATCGGGGAACTTTATTGGTGTCTTTGTGAGGCCGTGGAGTTCTTTCTGTTTGGGCAGAAGGTGACGTTTGGCGATCTCGATCTTCTCTTCTGTGGAATATCCTGAAAGCTGAATGATCTCTAACCTGTCGCGGAGTGCAGGTTGGATATCGGCCAGGCTATTGGCAGTAGCTATGAATAGGACTTTAGAAAGATCAAATTCGGTCTCCAGGTAGTTATCGTAGAAAGAGTTGTTCTGCTCTGGGTCGAGAACTTCCAGTAGTGCCGAACTTGGATCGCCACGGAAATCCTTACCTATCTTATCAATCTCATCCAGTATAAAAACGGGGTTAGCGGTCTTCACTTTGCGCAGTGACTGTACGATACGGCCAGGCATAGCGCCGATATAGGTCTTGCGGTGACCGCGCAGTTCGCTTTCGTCGTGCAGACCACCGAGGCTGAGGCGCACATACCGGCGGTTGATAGCGTTGGCTATACTGCGACCAAGAGACGTTTTACCAATACCCGGAGGGCCAACAAAGCAAAGTATCGGTGACTTCATATCGCCCTTCAGCTTAAGGACGGCAAGATATTCGAGGATACGGTCTTTGATCTTATCCATGCCGTAATGGTCATTGTCAAGAACCTTTTCCGCTTTCTTCAGATCGTAGCTGTCCTCCGTATATTCGTCCCAGGGCAGATCAAGCATCAGGTCCAGGTGATTGTATATCACCGAATAATCAGGGGTGCTGGGGTGCATACGCTCCAGCTTCTGGATGTTCCTATTGAATAGTTCGCGCGCCGGCTCTGTAAGCTTCACTGTTTCAGCACGCTTTTGCATTTCGCGTATCTCGCGCTCGTTGGGATCACCACCCAGCTCTTCACGAATGGACTTCATCTGCTGCTGCAGGAAGTATTCACGCTGCTGCTTATCTATGTCAGCACGAGTCTTGTTGGTGATCTCGTTTTTCAGCTCAACCAGCTGCAATTCAGATTGCAGTAGACTCAGGAGACGCTCAGCACGGGTACGAATGTCATTTTCTTCCAGCAGACCTTGTTTATCCTGGAGCTTTGCAGGCAAGTTGGAGGCTACAAAGTGCATGAGGAAAGACTGCTGTTCTATATTACGAAGCACAAGGCTTGTCTCACTGGCCATGCCGGGAGATTGCTGGGCTATACGCTCTGAATGATCTTTGATAGAAGCGATCATTGCATCAAAAGAAGCATCGCCTTTGGGAAAAACATCTTCCAGATATTTAATCTTCGCCGTGTAGTAAGGATCTACCTGAGTGAAAGCCTCCACTCTGAAGCGGAGACGACCCATAATAAAGACGGTAATGTTACCGTCAGGCATTTTTATCTGCTTTACTACCTTGGCAAGTGTACCTACCTGGTAGATATCCTCAGGCATAGGGTCTTCATTGTTAGCATCCTTCTGAGCGATGACCCCTATCCATTTCCCCACTTTCTGAGCTTCTGTGACAGCCTTTACGGACTTCTCACGAGCAACCGTGATGGGCAATACTACATTTGGATATAATACCGTATTTCTTAATACTATTACAGGTAACTCGTGCGGGAGATTCCCTTTTTCTTCTTCATCCAATTCTTCTTCACCCAAAGGAACAATGGGCATAAACTCCATCTCTTGCTCAGGGTGAGCTATTAACATGTCTAGCATTGACTTCATTTCCGACATTCTGTCAAAATTTAGCCCCATTTCAGGTACAAAGGGGAGGACAAATATATAGTCAATACCTATGCCAAAGCCATAATGTCGGTAATTTTTACAGACATTTACGTTTTATACTTTTGCACAAAGACAAAAAATGAAAAAAATGCTGAAAAGCGCCTTATTGTTCAGCGCTTTATTAACAATTGCCCCTGGCCTGCAAGCCCGGAATGAGGCCGACAGCAGTGGCGTAGCTGCCAAAAGACAGAAATTCTATCGAAGCAGTGATATGGACTGGTTTGTGTTCTCAACAACGAGTATGGAGAAACTGACCACGGGCTCCAGTATAACTACCCTTCGCTTTACGGCCTTCCCGAATTTTGGAATGAATTTCAACTACGATATAACCAATAACATTGGTTTGTTTACGGGTATCAATATGAAGAATATAGGCTTCATTGAAAAGACTGCACTGATAGACAGCACGATAAAGCGCCGGGTATTGACTATCGGTATGCCGCTTGGCATCAAGTTCGGCAACTTTGAAAAGCACACTTTTGGCTTCCTGGGTGGTGGAGTGGACCTGCCTTTTCATTTCAAAGAAAAAAGGTACATAAGGCGGGGCAATAAAGACAAACTCAGCGAATGGTTCAGCAATCGCACTGCGCGTATAATGCCCTATGTATTTGCAGGATTTGCGTATAGTCCCGGTGTAATACTTAAATTTCAATTCTACCCCGGCAATTTTCTGAATAATGGATTCGTGGATCGGATCAACACTTCACCGACCGGACCTTATACGGCCTTTCCCTATGCAGATTATGCCAGGACTACAATGTTGCTGTTCAGCATAGGGTTTGACATTCACTATAAGAAGAAAAAAGATACAGATAGTGATGCCGGGGCCCCTGAAAAACGTGAGATGTAATTAACTACATAAAGTGGCAGGGCAGCGAGTTATTCGCTGCCCTCTCTTTATGTGTATTATTTT
>DASPNB010000097.1:0-3077 GCA_035626755.1 Flavipsychrobacter sp. | reverse complement strand
CTTGCCCCCGTGGCTATGTCAACTACACGTTGCTGGTTAAGACACAGCAATGCCCCACCGACAGCGTTTGGCCGGGTGATGCCAACAGCGATAAAATTGCCAATCTCTGGGATGTGCTGGCAGTCGCAGTTGCTTACAATAAAACCGGCCCTGCCCGCCCTAATGCATCTAACAACTGGGTAGCACAATGGGCCGCCAACTGGTCACAAAACTATCCGTTCTCCAGCGTGAATATAAAACATGGTGACTGTAATGGTAACGGCACTATTAATGCCGGCGACCTCGTCGCTATTGCTGCCAACTACGGATTGACGCATCCAAAAGGCGGCCCCAGGAGCAAAACCAGCGGTGTCCCCGACCTCTATTTCGATATGGCGGGTATAACGCTCACTCCGGGTGCAACGATATCCATTCCTGTAAAACTCGGTACGAGCACAAGCCCCATGAATGACTTTTACGGGCTGGGCGTCAATGTACAGATAAACGGCATTACACCGTTATTGCAGGCTTCTATGAGTACCGCAACTAGTTGGATAGGTAACACTACCAATACACTTGTATTCACTAAAAATTTCAGCAAGTCCACATTCGATTGGGCCATTGCACGTAACGACCAGCAAAATGTAAGTGGTGATGGTACTATTGCCATGTTGAACTTCACCGTGCCGCAGGATGCTACTCCGGGTACATCTGTCAATCTCGTATTCGATGATGCGATAATGATAGACAAAGATGGCAACCCGATCACAGCTTTTAACACTGTAGATGCCAATACAACGATACAGGCAGTAGGTATCCCTGCAAACCGGGCTATGGGCAATTGGGCTACTGTAATTCCAAACCCTTCAGGCGATCATGCCAGATTACAAGTACGGCTGGCATCTGCAGAGAAAGTAGGTATAGCAATAATAGACATGACCGGCCGGATGGCGTACAGCCAAACAGAGAACCTGAATGCCGGGGATAATTATATAGAGCTTCCGGCCGCAGACCTGGCCAGTGGTGTATATACTATCCGGCTTTCAGGTAGTGCACAAATACAGACCATTAAATGGGTGAAACAATAAGTCATTTATTACTAATAAAAAAGCCCCGTAACTACGGGGCTTTTTTATTGTCGGATACTACTAAGTGTTCTTCTATTACTTGCTTGAGAACGTGTTTAGGCAATGCTCCTGCCTGCATCATCGGCTGTGCATTTACAGGAATGAACAGAAGGCTGGGAATACTTTGTATACCGAATGCAGCTGACAACTCGCGCTCGATCTCCGTATCTATTTTGTATACCAGCAGCTTGCCCGCATATTCATTCGAAAGCTCTTCCAACACAGGAGCCACCATTTTACAAGGCCCACACCAGTCTGCATAAAAGTCGATGATTGCGGGCAGTTCGCCGGCGTATTTCCATTCCTTGTTATTTTGGTAGTCGAAGACCTTAGTTTTGAAATCTGTTGTTGTTAACTGTATCGTAGCCATATTCTACTTTTTAAGAAAGTGGTCCATATCGCGCCGGCCTTAACATATTGGATAGGGCATATGCGTAATCTCCACTATCAGAAACAACAGAAACCGGCTATTGTTACAACATACTTGCCCAAAGACGGTAAGCCGTCGTGTTCAGGTGTATATGATCTGGCTGTGCATATTGGTGATCCAGGTATCCTCGGGGAGAAAGCAGGGAGTTCAGGTTGATAACAGTTACTCCCTCACCCTTGCATATACTATCTAAACTTTTATTCCACTGTATAACTGTCGCATTGACCTGCCGCGAATTTGGATATTTCCTGCCAACATAGAGAATATGATGTACAATGGGTGTGGTACCCCGGCCTTTTAACGTCGTCACCATATTACTGATGTCAGCCAGAAAATAGCTCCGGCTATACTCTTGCAAAATATTATTGATGCCGCACATGATATATACAGTATCGGGACTAGCGGCTAAAACATGTTGCAGAGGCCCAATGAGGCTAAGGGATGTCGCTCCGTTATAGCCTTCATTCCCTGCATCAGGCCTGCGCAGCAGGCTTTGCCATTGGCCCAGGCTAATATGACTATCACCAAGGAATATAATGTCGCCGTGGCGTTGAACAGATGCATATTCTAATCGTTTAATATGCCTGTTATATGTAAGCCGGTCAGAGCGCCGCCATGCAACTAATAGTAGGAGACACAAAGCAATATATTGCGCATATTTCACATAGCAAATGTAAAGAGCAACAGTTGTGAATGATAGATATTTAAATCAAAAAAGCCCCACATCTGTGAGGCTTATCCTGTGGAAGCACACGGATTCGAACCGCGGACCCTCTGCTTGTAAGGCAGATGCTCTGAACCAGCTGAGCTATGCTTCCTTTCCGATTTTTCCGAAACGGATTGCAAAGATAGGCAGCTTTCGGATTTCTCCAAATTCCTTTTTAAAATTTTAGAAAAGTAAAAAGCCCCGGGTATGCACCCGGGACTCACTCTATGAAGATTGCTAATCGCAATTTATTCTACCATCAGTTTACTAACGGTTTTTTCGCCTTTATTATTGTGCAATTCAGCTATATAAAGGCCGGCAGCGAGGTCCGGCAATTGTACCTTTCCGTCCGCCCTTACACTTGTGCTGGCCATTTGTTTGCCTGTCACATCGTACAGTTTTAAATATTTTGCATCGAAATTATTTTGCATAGCAACCACACTATTTGTTGGTGCAGGATTAGGATAGATCTTAAATATTGTTTCTGCCTTATTTAACGTCTTCACGTTTACAGCGGTCTGCACAGCAGCTATACTATTTACCGTAACACTGCCCCATCCTTTAGTGCCACTATTGAACTTACCGCCTGCGATGAGCTGGTCTTTAAACTGTATCATAATGTTTATGGCGCTGTCTACACCGAAAGTCTGGCCGGCCAATACCCCGGTAGGAAGCACTTCACCGCAATTGATCATTGTAGTACCCATCATTGGGTAATAGTAAAAATCTCCCCCGGTAAGAAGCCGGCTGCCATCACTACACAGCGTGTTGAACGATAAGGTTTCTTGTGCGGTATTAGCACGTTGCTGAATGCTTATCCACGTATCTATTCCTT
>DASPNB010000096.1:0-5653 GCA_035626755.1 Flavipsychrobacter sp. | reverse complement strand
ATAGAAAGCGTGGTGGCCCACACCAGCAGGTATGAAACGCGCTGCTCTGCTTCGTAGTAGCGGGCAATGCTCTCATCAAAGAACGCGTATTCAAAATCTTCTCCGGGGTAGATCTCGTTCCATGTGCGCTGTATCTTGCCGATGGTTGTTTTCCAAACCGTTCCTTCCATGTTTTGAGGTTGAAGCAGGATGTTCACGGTGTTCTGCTCGTCCAGGCTACTGCCTATTATAAGCGGTTGAATGATCTCATGCAACGACTTTTGATGGAAGTTCTGCACCACACCTTTTACCTGCACCGTTTTATGATCAAGGTTAGTGGCAATGAATTTCCCGATCGCTTCCTCTGCAGTGGCGAATCCAAGCAGCTTTGCATAGCTTTCATTAATGAGCACATAGCGCAATGAATCGCTGGCCGGAAGGTTACTGCCTGCAAGCAGCTTTATCTGGTATAGCCTGATGTAATTAGTGTCTGCAAATTTCACTTGCAAATTGGTCTCTATTTCCCTGGTGCCATCAAGATAAGTTCCTTTGCAGAGGTACGTGTCATACGACGAAGGCAGATCGCTGGAAAGGCTCACATTAGCTATTTCCGGAATGGACCTCAGCTTTGACAGGAAGAGGTTCTTGCGCAAAGGCAGTGTGTCGTTTGAGTTCACATCAACAGAAATGATCGCATCTTTTTTGAAGCCCAGGTCTTTATTCAGAGAATACCTTATTTGCTTGCTCACCAGCAGCGTGGCCAATATGAAAACCTGTGCAATGATAAACTGCGTTACAGTTAGTGATTTACGTAACCAGGCGCTTTTCCGCCTGCCCCCGGTGCTTTGCTTTGTAAGCACCAGTACGGGTTGGTAAGAAGAGCTGATAATAGCGGGGTAAAGTCCTGACAGCAGGCTTACCGCAAGTGCCACGCCCAGCACTATCAATATTATACCGGGTTGATCGAAGAGGCTGAAATGCAACCCCGGCGGTGTATAGTCTTCAAACAGTTTAAGAAAAAGCGGCGTAAGGATCACGGACAGTATGGTGGCCAGAAGCGTTAGCACAAAGGTCTCTGTAAGCAACTGCAATACCAGTTGCAGCCTGGATCCGCCTATGACCTTGCGCACGCCAATTTCTTTTGCATGCCTTACAGATTGGGCAGTAGTGAGATTGATAAAATTAATGCAGCCGAGCAGCAGCAGGAACACTGCCACCAGCAGCAAGCCCGTGAGTGTAGTATGATTGGCTACATGCGTTCCATAGTTGCCAAAGTCCGCATCAAAATGTATGTCTTTCAACAACTGCAGGCTGAATGGAGTTGACGTAACAGTAAAATCTTTTTTTGCATGCTTGTTGAACAAGCGTGTGATCTGGTCCTGCACCTGCACAGGAGTAGTGCCTTCTGAAAGCTTTACAAATAATTGAGTGGATGGTGCATAGCTTGCCCAATCGTCCCAATCTGCCGGCCTGAATGTGTGTGTTTCCAGTGATGCCAGGGAGATGAAGGTCTTGAAAATAAACTCCGTGTTCTTTTCAATATCTGCTACAACGCCTGAAACGGTAACGGCAATGGTGTCGTTAAAAAAGAACTGCCTGCCAATAACCTCAGCCGGTGCAAGCTGCGGGAAGTACAATTTTGCATTGGAGCGGGTTAGCACTACCTGGTAGGGGTGTTCAAAAGCTGTAGCGGGCGAACCAGCCAGCCAGTTATAGTGCACCATATTAAAATAACGTGTGTCGGCAAATATTATATCTGGCTGCTCCTTGAATTCAGCCACCTGGTCGTTTGCTTTGGGGATGCTTACTTTCACATTATCAAGCCAAAGACGGAAAGGCACCACCATTTCGGCTCCAGTCAATCCCTGGCTGGCCATTCTTGCCATAGGCATGGGTACGCCGGGTGAATGAACGTCGAATTTGGGTGTCTTCAGCGTGCTTACTACGCGGTAAATGCGATCCCCGTCTTTATGAAATTTATCGAAGCTGCCATCGTAGCTTACTATAATATAAATGACCACAAACGCGCTGATGCCAATGGTGAGCCCGAGTAAATTGACCAATGAGAAGAATTTGTTTTTCCAAAGTTTCCTCAACGCTGAACGCAGATAATTTTTAAGCATAACAATAAGGTTTATCCTGGTGCCGAAGCATGAGTAAATTAAGAAATATTACTTAAAAATTTTCAGCTACATGCGATAGAACAACTTTAGTAATATCGGCACTAAAATTAGTGCGATTACTAAAACCTATTTGCGGTTTTTAAAATAATTTGGTTCTCCTAACCCAAGGTCCAAAACCCTTTTTAGAAACCTTCCTGTAGTTAAGATCACCTCTATTTTTATTTTTTTTACGATGTGTAAGTCCAGATGGTACTTACAGTAGCGACAGCTATAGCCTGAAAGGATCACCTGTATAATAATGCCGGCGGATGCATCACACAAATGGAACCAACAACTCATGGCGCATATCAAACGATATGGATGAAGGCCTCCGCTGCCTGCTTATGATAGCTTGCCACTTCGACAGGAACTTCAGTGCTGATAATTTTAAAAGTATCACCGAAGAAGGTGCGCAACGGTCATTGAAGGCAATAGGACTTATAGCAGAAAAAGCTGGGTTAAGGGCAAGAATAGCAAGCGCAAGCTTCAGCCAGTTAAGGCGCAATGTAAAAAGCCCCTGCATACTGCGCCGGGGAAACGGGTTCATAGTATTGTTCCCGCGCAAAGGATGGAGCAGCCAGTTAACATGCGGAGACCCTAAGAGAGGAATAATAAAATATACCCGCGGGAGCTTCCTGGAGCAATGGCCCGGCGCAGACGCAAGCGCCAAGGTGGAAGTGTTGATGATAGATCCCACACTGCAATTTTATAACCGCGATCTTAAAGAAGGCAGCAAATGGAATTCGAAGGTATTACTGAAATATTTCCGGCATAGCTATCCGCAGATAGCGGGCGTATTGATAGCATTTCTTATAACGTCCCTGATACAACTGATATTTCCTTTCCTCATGCAAAGCGTTGTGGATATAGGCATTCAAAGCAGGGATATTTCATTTATACTTATAGTATTGCTGGGCCAACTGGTATTGGAGATCAGTCGCCTTACGGCCGACCTTATACGGAACAGGCTGCTGTTTCAGCTATCCATGAACGTTACCATGTCTGCACTTTCAGATTTCTGGGTGAAGCTCACTCACCTGCCTATTTCTTATTTTGACCGGAACAGGGCGGGCGACCTGATGCAGCGTATCAACGATAACCGGCAGGTCAGGAGCTTTCTTACAGGGCAAACCTTTCAAACGTTCTTTTCGGCATTCAATTTTATCATATTCGCTATCGTGCTGGTAATGTACAAAGCACAATTGTTCCTGATATTTTGCGGCGGCATACTCTTATACGTAATATGGATATTGAACTTCCTGGGCATCAGGCGAAAAGTTAACTACGAGCTATTTCATGCATCTTCAAAAGAGAACGATGCCACCCTGCAAATGGTGCAGGGCATGCAGGAGATAAGGCTTCAGAACATCGAGCAGCTTAAGCGATGGGAATGGGAGAGCACACAGGAAAACGCGTTTCGCCTGAATTTCAAAAGCCTGAATTATGCGCAGTGGCAGCAGGTAGGAACAGCCTTTATTAACCGCGGGAAAGACATGGTGCTCACTTTTGTGGTAGCCAAACTGGTAATAGAAGGACAACTGACCGTAGGAGCAATGTTTGCCATTGAATACATTATCGGGCAACTCTCCGGTCCCGTGGATGATTTCATAAGGTTTATCCAAAGCGCACAAGACACCAAGATCAGTGTTGAACGGCTAAGTGAAATACACAAGATGAAGGATGAAGAAAAACTATCCGGAACGTATATACGTAAGTTGCCGCCAAACAAAAGCATCAGCATTCATAACCTGTCTTTTTCATACCCCGGAGCCGACAAGCCGGTATTGAACAGGATAAGCCTGGAAATACCAGAAGGGAAAACAACCGCCATCATTGGTGTAAGCGGAAGCGGAAAGACTACCCTCCTGAAATTGCTTTTGAAGTTCAACGATTCGTATAGCGGAAGCATAGAGGTGGGCGGAACAGACTTCAGGCAGATCAGCCCTACCTTCTGGCGCCATCAATGCGGTGCAGTAATGCAGGACGGTTTCATTTTCAACGATACTATCCTCAACAATATATCCTTTGCAGGCGAGCATGCAGACTTTGACCGGCTCATGGAAGTTTGTCACATGGCCAATTTCCTTTCATTTGTTGAAGACCTGAAAGAGGGGTTCAATACCAGGCTGGGGACCAATGGAATTGGCATAAGCCAGGGACAAAAGCAGCGGTTGCTTATTGCCAGGGCAATGTATAAGAACCCGGGCTACCTGCTGTTTGATGAAGCCACCAATGCGCTGGATGCAGAGAATGAGAAAATGATCATCAATAACCTGCATTCTTTTTTCCGCGACAGAACCGTGCTTGTGGTGGCTCATCGTCTTAGTACTGTAAGGCTTGCGGATAAGATTGTGGTGTTACACGGGGGAGAGATCATTGAGCAGGGAAATCATTATGGCCTTACCAGGTTGAAAGGCCGCTACTTTGAACTTGTGAAGAATCAACTGGACCTGGAACAGGAGCCCACATAACAAGAATTCATGAATTTCCCGAAAGTTCAGGGCCACTGGCTGTAAAGGATAATATTGCACGATGTCTTAAGCATAAGGATCATGTACTGGCGTTCACCTAAGCAGAACTATATTAAAGAAAGCGTGCTGGTAGACCCGCCGGGATTGCGAGCGTCTGCCTATTTCCTGCTGCTATTACTGGTGGCCGCTTTGATCTTACTGGCTACATGGTCAATTCGTTACCCTGTAATGGTAAAAGCAAAAGCAAGCATCACAGGCATCAGCGCTTCCGGGGCAGTTTCAGTAGAGATACATACAAATGATACTGACTGGTCCAGGGTAGCATCTGGCCAGCGGGCTCAATTCAATTTTAATGAAGGCGGACGAAGTATCAAAGGAACTCTGCAGCATGTTCGTTTGGAAAGTCCCGGAGTGTTGAATGGAGAAGTGCAATTTGATAAGAAAGGAAGTTTACAAGCTCAATATAAGGCCGGCATGACGGCAGACGCATTGATAGTGGTAAAAGATATGCGACTGATACAATGCGTTTTTAACCGGTCAGCCACCACGGCAAAATAGCTGGTAGATATCGCCTCTGATTTTAGCACCATTGCAGAACTGTTAAACCTTAGTCTATGAATAGTTTAACTGCAGGGTGGTATGTTGTTTACACCAGGTCGCACCATGAAAAGAAAGTGGCTTTTGGACTATCGCAAAAAGACATCAGGTATTTTTTACCAACAGTGAAAGCGCTGCGTACCTGGAACGATCGGAAGAAGTACATATCCGTGCCCATGTTCCCATCTTACGTGTTTGTTTACATTAATGACAAGCGCGACTATTTTTCCACCCTGGATACTTACGGCGTCTTGTACTATGTGAAGACCGGAAAGGAAATAACCAGGGTGAGTGACCAGGTCATTGACAACATTTGCCTGGTGGTTGAAGGCGGAAACGACATTGAAGTATCCGCCGAGTATTTCAGGCCACAGCAGCAATTCTTCATTCAGCAGGGGCCTCTCACCGGCCTTTCGTGCGAGGTAGTAAAATATAATGGCGGTC
>DASPNB010000095.1:0-2462 GCA_035626755.1 Flavipsychrobacter sp. | reverse complement strand
CATGAAAAAAATTATACTCTTCCTCGTGGCATTTATATCGCTAAACACCACGAATGCACAATTGGAAAAAACCGAAGACGTAAAAAAGCAGCTGGCTACAGAAAATAAAGACACTGTAGCTTTTATTTACGGAGGGGTATTTAACCTTGGTTTTAATGAGGGCTTTATACATAACTGGCCCGCAGGTGGTGAGTTGGCTTCTATAACGGCCAGCGCTGTTTTTAGTGGTTTTACGATCAGTATGAGGCACAGGCATATATGGACGAACAACCTTGATTTGAACTATGGTCTTTTTTATGCCTACTCTAATATGTTTGTGCCGAGGAAGACAGATGACCGCATCGACTTCACGTCGAAGTATGGAATAAGGTTGGATACTGCAAGCGACTTCTATATCACGGGCTTGCTGAACTTCAAATCGCAGTTTACTAAGGCATATGACTATACAGCCCCTAGCTGGGATACGTTTTCAACCTCCCGTTTCCTTTCGCCGGCTTATTTAACCGCAGCGATAGGTGTTGAGTATCGTAGGGGAAGCAACCTGAGCCTATTTCTTTCGCCAATTGCCGGTCGCTTGACATTTGTTGACAAGTATTATACGCTAATGAATGCTGAAGGTGCCTTTGGTGTGGAATATGGTAAGACCACAAGAGTAGAGTTGGGCGCCTATTTCTCGGGCCGCTATATGGTGGACATAACAAAGAATATAAGCTTTAAAACAAGGCTGGATCTATATGCTAACTACCTGGCTAAAGACAGCAAAGACAGCCTTGGTAACGTAGTGAAAAAGGACAATCCCGGAAATGTTGATGTACTTTTTGATAACCTGCTTGCTTGTAAGATCGGGAAATACATCAGTGTAACGCTTGGTGCCACTATGATATATGACAATGATATTCCTTACAAAAAGACCCAGACAGACCCGTAAGCGGCCTGGAAGTACCGAGGGACGAACCGGGTATGGGACTAGGCTGGGTGCAGCTAAAACAACTCTTTACGATCGGTTTCATATATAAGTTTTGATAAGATGGTTCAAGGCTATTAAAGCATACAAAAAAGCTTATTTTTGGAATTATTCCTGAATACGGAAAGAGGCCTTGGAGGCTTCTTTCTGTTTAGATACCTGAACTAACGGCGATGTCTTCGTACCAGATAAAATTACCCCAGTTTGAAGGTCCATTTGACCTGCTGCTTTTCTTTATAGAAAGAGATGAACTGGACATCTATAATATACCCATCAATACGCTTACCAAAGACTTCCTGGCCTATATACATGACCTGGAATCGCTGAATATAGAACTGGCCAGCGAGTTCATACTCTTCATCTCAACGCTGATGCGCATTAAGGCTAAGATGCTGTTGCCGCGCCGAGAACTGGATGCACAAGGGAATGAGATAGATCCGCGCCAGGAGCTAGTGGATAAGATACTGGAGTACAAGCGCTTTAAAGAAGCGTCGGAGCAGATGATGGTGATGGAGGCAGAGCGCCTGCTGCAGCAGAAACGCGGCAACATACGCAAGGAGCTGGAAGCACTGGGCGAAGAATATGCAGAAGGTACAGAGGTGCAAACCATCACTATGTTTAAGCTGATGCAGGCATTTGAGAAAGTGATGAAACGCTTCCAGGACAGGACCAACAAGCCGCAGCACGTGGTGGTAAAGTATAACTACAGCCTGGAAGGCCAGCGCGTCTTTATGCTGGACTATATACAGAACAACAACCGTGTGGCCTTTGAAACCCTTTTCGGGCAGTGTGAGAGCAGGATACACGCTATTTTCACGTTCCTGGCGATGCTGGAGCTGATACAGCAGAAGTACTTCGGAATACTGGTGGGTACGGGCCGCAACAATTTTATTATAGAATGGAATAATAGAGAAAATGATATAATGGGTGCCCGACCTGAAGAGGGTGGTGCAGGTAAGGATGTGGATAACTTTGTTGCGAAAAATGTACAAGAAATTGATACAAATATTGAAGAAAGTTTCAAAAATGAGGCGATAGAAGAGGTTGAAATAGAGGAAATAGATGAGCCCGCCGATGAGAGTGAAGATAATGTTAAAACCGACGGCGACGACCGTCCTCAAGACGACGTGGCATAGTAATTGATCTCTTTATAGTACGGAATTCATACTAAATAAATTTCCCGGACGCTGTCGGACAGTAGTTCGGGATTTTTATTTTTGGGTGGTGTTTCAGAATTAAGTTGACGAGCAAGAACGAGTGATTAGATTGCTTCGTTGCGGCGGGCTGTCGTTCATTTTTCAGCTGTATACTAACCGCTCCTCGCAATGACGTGGCTTGGGAGCAGACCGTAGTTCGGGATTTTTATTTTGGGGTGGTGTTTCAGAATTAAGTTGACGAGCAAGAACGAGTGATTAGATTGCTTCGTCGCGGCGGGCTGTCGTTCATTTTTCAGCTGTATACTAACCGCTCCTCGCAATGACGTGGCTTGGGAGCAGAC
>DASPNB010000094.1:0-4347 GCA_035626755.1 Flavipsychrobacter sp. | reverse complement strand
ATAAAAAGGGGCCTAACGCCGCTTTTCCCATCAGGTGGGAGAACTTCTTTCTGAGTAGTTCGGCAATTCCGATATTTTTTTCCCTGATTTCGTCAACAACCGACATATCAGGCCTGCCATCCTGTAAATTAAATAGTCTTTCCTCAAAGATTGAGCACATCGATGCATCAATCACCTGGTCTTGCATGCCTACTGCTTCCATAAAGGATTCTATTTTCCTGTCGCCGGACACTGCTAATACCGTCCGGCCCATTGCTACCCCTATTATGCAGCCATGCAAAGCAGATGATATAATTATTTCGGAACGTGCATACAACGAGAGCAGATGGGCCAACTGCTCTTCACTTCCTTGTTCTATCCGGTTGTTCGTTTCACGAAATGTAATCCCTTTATCTGCGGCATACTTTTGCCCTGCTGCCCGCATTGTCTCGTATGCTTCAGCCCCGCAGGTAGTATAATTATTGACCTGGAGAATATCCCTTCCCGCTAGAGCAGTAGCCGGGATCGCATAGATACTCGGACACGGAACCGGCTCGGGAAGCTCCAAATGCTGCAGGTAGGTCTGCGACAATTTATCGCGAACTATACAAAGCGCGGCCTTGGAGATTACTTCTTCAACGATATCTTTGGGTGGTAGAGAGGGCTCATGCTTTATATCGCAATAACCAATTCCCAAAATGACAAAAGGAACACGTTCTGCGATCGGCAAAAATGCTTTCCAGAATGGCAGGAAGTAGTCCATAAGCAGACCGCCACCACCAATAATTACCAGGTCGTTTTCTCCCGCCACTGACAGTGTTTTGATCGTCTCCTCCACAAAAGGTTCATCGCACAGGCATTCCGTGATTTCTACTTCCCCTGTTAGCTTCTGAATGCCTTTTGCCGAAAGCCAGTCGCCTATATTCGACCGGTTGGCGAAAACATGGTAGATCATACTTTTATTTTTAGAAGGGTAAACACCTCTGCATAATCCCCGCCCGGCCAGCTATGCATTTCTCCACGATAGCGGTTGAGCGCTAAAATGGCTTCATCGAACTTTAAAACGTCACACTGGCTCTTATGCGCCTGTATCGCTCTTTCTTTCGTTGTTACGTAATCGGAAATGTCCACTATGTGATCCATTTGCTGAATAGGCGTCCACACCTCGTATCCCAGGATCATAATATCATTCTGTATCCTCGATACAGCTTGTTTTACAATTGCTGCAGCAGCTTTGTGATCCGGGTGCTCCTCGTTCTCATGAGTTACGTAGATTACCGAAGGTTGCAGATCTTCTATTTTCTTAAAAAGCCGATCTATAGTGCTGTCATTAACGGGCACTTCCTTATCGGCCTCGCGCCAGAATTCGCTTGATGCAGTACCAAGAACTTTTGCGGCTTCCAGGGCTTCGCGCTCACGCAGTTGCTTTGTCTCGTCCTCAGCTCTCCCATGTCCACCCTTTTCCCCGGATGTAAGGAAAACAACATGAACTTCATCACCTTCCGCAACATGTTTACAGATAACACCACCGCAGCCTATGGCTTCGTCGTCGGGATGGGGGCTAACAACAAGTACTTTTTGCATAAATATTTATTAAGCGGGATATAAACCCACCGTACCTACATGATTGACACTTGTACAGAATCTCTGCTTAAATGCTTCATCTCCTAACCCAAAATCAAAGACTTTGGTGCCATCTTCCTTCGCTTTCAAAAATAACTGGCGAAGAAGTACTTCCCCCGGCGAATGCTTTGCAAGACCGGGGTCAAAGCTTGGCTTGTACCATAAAAAGACATCGTTATAGTCAAAGCCATAGTGCATTGCAATAACCTGTCCATTCCAGGTAATCTTTGTAAAAGTAACCGGATTTGCGTTCGCAACACCCTTAACGAGTTCTATATAGAACTTTTTTTGCTGATCGTCGGTGAAAAGACTTGGAAAACCTGTGCCTTCCCACCTTTGCAGGTGTTGATTAAAGAAAGCATCAATAACAGGAAGTATCTCCTCCGGACTATAGAGATGTTCTATTTGAATGCCCCCGTTTTTCTGAAACCAGTTTTCGTGTCTTACAAGGCTTTTTTTCTTAAGGATTGCCTCCGCCTGCTCCGGGCTAAGGTCAACAAATGGAGCCGGCAATCTGCCTTCGTCAAAAAATTGCATGTCTAACTCAGGCGCCACTTGCTTCAAATGTCCGGTAGATGGAGAATACTCCGGAATATGATAGAATCTAAAGCCAACAAATGCATTTACGCTTTCAGCAGCCAGCGCTAAAATGTTCCGCAGTATTTCCGCGTTTAAAAAGCCAATAAAATCGAGGTAATCTGATCCGCCTGAGCCAACAAAGAAGATCATGCCGCCATCTTCAAACAAAGGCGCGATCGCAATAATACCACCCTCATTCTCCACTACTATCAACAACAGCTCTCCCCTGCCGAATACGCTCCACCAGGTCTGCTGATATTCATAGGTGAGAAAAAACGTGTTAACAGGGCTTCGGGAAAGTAGTTCGTTCCAACGCTCAGGCGAAAAACCCGGATCGTGAAAACCATCCGCAACACGATATGTTATGTTGCTGTTCATATTACTGACTCGCGTTGCTTTTCTAACACCGACTGGTAAAAGGCCTCGAGCCGTCTAATGCAAACTTCGCTGTCAGCATTCGCCATTGCATATACATGTGCGTTGTTGCCCATTTGCTCTCTTAGGCCAGCATCCTTCAGCAACAGGCTTAATGCCTCTGCCAGTGGCTCCACTTCGCGTGGTGGCACCAAAAACCCATTGTGGCCGTGCTCTACGATCTCATTGATGCCACTTCCGCTGCAAGCTACCACCGGCAGTCCGCAGGCCATGGCTTCCAGGTAAACAAAGCCGGGTCCTCCTTCATAGTAAGAAGGAGCTGCAAATACGTGCGCTTTCGAAAGCTCTTCAGCCAGGTCTTGTTTGTGTATGTATCCGGCTATTTCAAGCACATCATCTGCGTTGCTTTCAGCAACAATTTCCTGCAGCTTGTCCAGCACAGGCCGCTCTCCGCCTCCAATAAGCCTCAGTTGAATCTCAGGTATCTCTCGTCGCAGATGGATCACAGCACGCAACAGCTCTTCAACGCCTTTATTTTTTACAGCCTTCCCGACAAAGACAACGGTCAGCCGGGCATTTTTTTCAACCGCCAGCATTGTGAACTTCTGCGTGTCAATTCCCGTATGAATAACCGGTATACTGTTTCGCGTTGTATCGTAATATTTGCGTATCCACTCGGCGCTGCACCCACTCGATGAGTAAACCGCGTCGGCCAGTTGCACGCTGGTTGCCTCCATATGCACGCCTGAATTTAAAAATGTGCTTCCTTTCTCAGGCCAGCCAATAGTTTCAGCAAGCATTATCAATGGGCCATGCAATTGCACCACAACCGGAACTTTATTCCATTCAGTTCTGTTTAGCAGGTAGACGTACCCCTCTGCTGCCCACTCAGGAAAATCGATTATATCAATAGGACTTTCGCTGTGGATATCATTTAGCGCTTCAGCAACCTTCACTGAATAACTGAGCCATTGCACAGGCAGTGTCATTTCGGGGAGCGCATCTTCCATCCCCGGTATTCTTATAACAGTTACTTTCCCTTGTGTAATTTTGGAGACTATATTGTCTATACTTCGCGACAGAACAACAACCTCGTGACCTAGTGCCGCCAGCCCATGAGCTTTCATATAGGTTTGTGTGCCTATTCCGCCCTTAGCTGTTTCCGGCGGAAACTCTTGTGAGACAAGGACAATTCTCATTCAGTAGTTTTTGCGAAGGCTAATTTTTTCTGTTCAAGAAAGTAAGGGTCATGATCTCTTACCACTTCCTTGAGTTCGCCCTGCTCCAGGTGTAATATCACATTACAAGTGCGAAGAGTGTCAAGACGATGCGTAATCATAAATGTAGTCCTGCCCTTCATTAGCCGCTCCATTGCCTCCATTATCTGGCCTTCCGTCCTGATATCGAGGGAACTTGTGGGCTCATCCAGTATCAACACAGGTGCGTTCTTGATAAAAGCTCTCGCAAGTGAGATACGCTGGCGTTCGCCCCCGCTTAGCTGCATGCCGCGTTCGCCTACAACTGTATCGTATCCATCCTTGCCCTTCATAATAAATTCGTGTGCATTTGCTGCTTTTGCAGCTTCTATTATCTCTTTATCAGTTGCTCCGGGGCGTCCGTAACGGATATTTTCCTTGATAGTTGTAGAAAACAGCACCGGCTCCTGCAGAACAATACTAAACTGGGCACGGTAGTCCGTCAGTTTGTACTTGCGGATATCAGTCCCATCAATATAGATCGTCCCTTCCTTAGTATCATAAAAACGCATCAGCAAACTAATCAAAGTCGTCT
>DASPNB010000093.1:0-3731 GCA_035626755.1 Flavipsychrobacter sp. | reverse complement strand
ACGCCCCAATAGGGAAAGACATCAGCGCTTTGATAGTATTGGATGGCTGCGCCTACACCTTTATGCTGACAGCTCATTTAATAATAGCCCACTTGCTCTTTCTATTTCCCACTACGGCGCATCCGATATATATATTGACGGCAAACTTGTCCATAGCTATGGAATAGTTGCAAAAAAAGACAATTCCCAATACGAAGATCCAAACCAGCTTCCGTTAATTGTAAACCTTGGAAGTCCGGGACATCACTTAATTGCTATCCGATATGCCAACTATGAGGCTTGGAAAAATTATAGAACCTACCATCGAAACAAAGCTGGCCTGGAAATTTTTATCGGTGATGCGAATAATCTCTGGCTTGATTATCATATGAGTAGAATTGGGGGGGCTTCTATCTTTCTGTTTGTCTTTACCTTTTTTGTGGCGTTTTTTCTTTTACATCTATTCCTGTTTATATACAACTCTAAAGAACCTGCGAACCTCTACTTTAGTCTTTTCTGCCTTGCTTTCGGAGCGGTTTTCCTGGCCTTTTACATTGAAAAAACGACCCACAGTACATTCATAGAATTAACAAGGCTTCACCAAATGGTGGCCGCGGTGGCGCTAGCAGGCTTCTCGCTGAGCGGATTTCTAAATACACAGTTTGGCAAACAGTCCATTCGATTTATGATAGTCACAATGCTCGCTGTAGGGACAGTTATTTGCCTGTTCCTCAACAATAATCTTGGAGCATTCTTGTGTTTTTGTTTCGTAGGCGTCGTTTCGGCAGAAGCTGTTGGACTTATTGGAAGGGCTCTTTACAGAAAGCAGAAGGGAGCAGGTATTATCGGGTTCGGCATCCTGTTTCTTACCTTGTTTATCCTTACCTGCTTCGCTCTTATCTTCTCCGGAAACGGACACTTACTAAACGATTCCACTGAATTAGGTGAAACTCTTCTTCAGATAATGCTCCTGGCCATCCTAAGTATACCGGTCACCATGTCTGTCTACCTATCAAGAAAATTCGCCGCCATAAACAAGGATCTCGCCCACCAGCTAAAGCAAGTTGAAACCTTGTCTGCAAAAACACTTCAACAGGAACTGGAAAAACAAAAGCTTCTTGAAAACAGGAAAGAAGAACTGGAGAAAGAAGTGGCCCAACGAACATCAGAACTTGTAATTCAAAAACAAAAATCAGATGATCTTCTACGAAACATTTTACCTGAAGAAGTAGCAGAAGAACTCAAGGAAACGGGATCTACAGCAGCGAAACACTTTGATCACGTTTCGGTACTGTTCACCGACTTCGTAGACTTCACCAAGGCAGGCGAGAGAATGACTCCTCAGCAGCTGGTAGACGAATTACACACCTGTTTTAAAGCCTTTGACGAGATAGTCTCAAAATACAATATTGAGAAGATTAAGACAATTGGCGACGCCTACTTGGCAGTAGCCGGGCTACCAATCGCTGACGACCAACACGCCGCCAACATTACCAGGGCGGCACTTGAAATTCAGAGATTTATTGCACAAAGAAAGATCCAGTTCCCGGACCAGGCATTTAATATTCGTATCGGTATACACAGTGGCAGTGTAGTAGCCGGAATTGTTGGCGTAAAAAAATTCGCCTACGATATCTGGGGAGATACCGTAAACACAGCCGCGCGCATGGAACAAAACAGCGAATCCGGCAAGGTCAATGTTTCACAATCAACCTTCGAGCTTATAAAAGACAAATTTGCTTGCACTTACCGTGGCCAGATCACAGCAAAAAACAAAGGCGAACTTAACATGTACTTTGTGGATAAGGAATTATAAAATACTTTAGCTACGTGGCTGTAAATACAGAAAAGAAAGTTCACCGGGCCTGGGCAATGTATGACTGGGCAAACTCAGCCTACAACCTGGTAATCACGTCCACTATTTTCCCTGCTTACTACACAGCCATCACAACCTTGAAAGAAGGCGACAAAGTAGTGAGCGACAAAGTTTCTTTTTTCGGGCTTGAGTTCACAAATACAGTGCTTTTCGACTATGCGGCAGCAGCAGCCTACCTGGTAATAGCGTTAATTTCCCCTATACTTTCCTCTATCGCAGATTATAAAGGCAACAAGAAAGCATTTATGCGCTTCTTCTGCTACCTGGGCTCCCTGGCCTGCTGTGGACTGTATTTTTTTACTCCCCAGGCAGTAGAAACCGGCATCATATTTTTTATCATAGCTGCCATAGGCTATTGCGGCAGCCTGGTATTCTACAACGCCTACCTTCCTGAGATTGCAACACCAGCCGATCGGGACCGTGTAAGCGCACAAGGTTTCTCTTATGGATATATTGGTAGCGTTATCCTCCAGGTAATTTGCTTTGTCTTTGTATTGGGAAAGGACCTTTTCGGGATAACTGCAGCCCAGGGCAGCCGCATCTCATTTGTTCTGGTAGGTATATGGTGGTTCACTTTCGCTCATATACCTCTATTGAAATTACCCAAGGGTCAACCGCAATCCCAGCATCCTGAGCATAATATCTTTACCAATGGATTTCGCGAGCTCCAAAAAGTATGGCAGCAAATAAAAAAGCTCGCTGTCCTTCGCATATACCTTGGGGCTTTCTTTCTCTACAGCATGGGGGTACAAACTGTAATGCTCGCCGCCACCATCTTCGCCAGTAAAGAAATAGGGATGAAAGACGAGGAACTGATAGCTACCATACTCATAATACAACTCGTTGCAATACTCGGCGCATGGCTAATAGCTCGTCTCTCTGAACGTTTCGGCAATTTACAGGTCTTGCTTTTTGTGCTTTTTATCTGGGTGGCCGTTTGTATAGCTGCCTATTATATTGCAACGACTACCCAATTTTTTATTGTTGCTGCTGTAGTAGGGCTTGTAATGGGTGGCATCCAATCTCTCAGCCGGTCCACATATGCCAAGCTTATGCCGATAACTAAAGACACGGCATCATTTTTTAGCTTTTACGATGTAACGGAAAAAATCGCAATTGTAATTGGCATGTTCTCTTTCGGTTTTATCGAGTCAATGACAGGCAACATGCGCAATTCTATTATCGCTCTTATCAGCTTTTTTGTTGCCGGCGCACTGATTTTGTATCTTGCAATTCGTAAAGCAACACACGCCGGATTGGCTATCAATAAGGTTAACTAACGAAATCATGAGACTATTCACGATAAACGCAGGATATTTCAAACTGGACGGTGGTGCCATGCATGGCGTAGTGCCTAAAAGTATGTGGAACAAAGTAAATCCATCGGACGACAACAATATGTGCTCCTGGGCCATGCGCTGCCTGCTGATAGAACATGGGAACTACAAGATACTGGTTGACAATGGTATGGGTAATAAGCAGGATGACAAATTCTTCAGCTATTACCACCCACACGGCGAGGACACCCTTGAAAAATCACTGGCTGCTCATGGTTTCTCGATGGACGATATTACCGATGTATTTCTGACCCACCTTCATTTTGATCACTGCGGAGGATCAGTTGTTCGTGAAGGCGACAAGCTGGTTCCTGCCTTTAAGAAAGCACAGTATTGGACCAATGAAAAACACTGGCAGTCGGCACTCAATCCCAATGAACGAGAGAAAGCTTCTTTCCTGTTAGAAAATATTAAACCCCTTGAAGATAGCGGCCAACTGCGCTTTGTAGAAGTTGCCGATGGCGAAGAATGGATTGAAGACATTCGCGTCAGGTATTGCAATGGCCATACCGATTTTATGATGCTACCGCAGATAAAAT
>DASPNB010000092.1:0-4983 GCA_035626755.1 Flavipsychrobacter sp. | reverse complement strand
CACGAGATGGGTCACTATTTCGGACTAAGGCACATTTGGGGAGATGATCAGGGACTCTGCATAGATAATGGTGGTGAGGACGACGGCATAGAGGATACTCCTCTTCAGGCTGACGCTACTTATTCCTGTCTTGACGCTCCCTACTACGATGATTGCACCTACGATGGCAATGGTATTATGTTCATGAATTTCATGGACTACACGCCCGACGAATGCGTTTCCTTGTTTACCGCCGGGCAGGTCAGTCGCATGTGCTCTGAATTATTAGTTGATGGCCCTTCTTATAGCCTGACCCAGCACCCTTATTTATTAGAGCCGCCTGGCAACGAAAGCAGCAGCTCATTTACAATATGGCCCAATCCCACTGCAGAGAACATCAATATTTACTTTGAGCAGCCCCCGCAAAACCTGCAGGGCATTCACATCATCGATGCTTTGGGAAGAACAGTAGGTATTATAAGCGATTACCGTTCACAGGGTTCCTATTCGTTCAATACCACCTTGCTAAGCAGCGGTATCTACTACATTCGTGCTGTATTCGATAATTCTGTCCAATGCAATACTGTAATAGTTAGCCATTAAAGTTGACTTAGATCACTATTAGAAAATCCGGTCACCTGTGCCAGATATTTGTTGCATAAAACAACAGCCCCCACGGGAGGTGGAGGCTGTTTATATTATCATCGCATGATTTCTTAGTCACAAGACTGGATGCTATAGTTAAAGCGCATAGCCCAGTTACCTTGTTCGTTAATGCGGCAGCCTTCACCCCATGCAGTTTCTGTCCTTCCGCAACCGCTTACTACAGCGTGTGCAGCTACACAAATGTCCGGAGCACATGCGCTGAAATTAGAAAGAGGAATAGTAAAAGTATAGCTGGTAACACCGGTA
Organism: Flavipsychrobacter sp.; assembly: GCA_035626755.1. GTDB lineage: Bacteria > Bacteroidota > Bacteroidia > Chitinophagales > Chitinophagaceae > MKUN01. Next base: position 4,092 of record DASPNB010000092.1, on the reverse strand, counting down.
CCGCTAAAGGTCACTTTGTTAGGGAATTGACCGGGCGATGGATTACCGGAGTTAGTGACAGGAATAGCGTCACAAGGTCCTGCATATAGGTGCAGTTCCTTAATCCTCCAGCCATCAGTGCCTGTATAAGTTACATACAGGTTAGTGCCATCATTTCCTACAAGCACATTGCCTGACAGTGTATGTTGCCCTGCTATCAGGTTAACCGTAGTTGTTTCACCACAGTAAGTCACGGGCGGGCAGCTGATACTACCTTTTCCGCCGCCTTTCATTACCAGGCCAAATTCTTCGGTGGCTTGTTCAGCCGGGGCAGCTACCTCTTGAGGTGCTTTGTTACAAGATGATAATGTTGCCAGTGATATGGCAGCGAGCAGAAGTCCTTTTTTAAGCATAAGAATAAACGTTTTAAGTGAATGAAAATTTTTATTCTTATCCCTATATGCACGCTCAAGATAATTAATATATATATGTACAGGTAGTAGAAAAGCGTCGTTAACAAATCGTTAACAAAAACTCATAATAGAAATAAAAAGGGTCCGAACATAGTTCAGACCCTTTTTAATAGGTTTTGTGATTAGAAAGCTATGCCTGTAATTATTTCTTCTGGTGGCTCTGGGTTACATTCACCAAGGTGGTCTCCGTGTCCCATATGTCCGTTAAGTGCGCTGGTAGGCACCATCAATTCGTGTTCATTGTCTGGGTTGTTTTGCGGTATGTGGCAGATAACTACCTTGCTATTTGCTCCTGTTGCGCTTACTGCGCCAACAAGCAATACGGTGAGCAGAGCAAGAGTGGCGCCTGTTACGAGGCTCTTTAGCCTTTTGGTAATATTCATTGTTTTCATTTTGTTTTTTGTTTTTGTTGACATAAAAGTACATCCTGCATAAGGCCCAAAGCAAATTTTAGGCCCTGGTTAACTTTCGCTTAGCCAACGGATAACAACCTATTTACAGACGTTAATGGGTGGAAGAATCCCGCGAAGAATAATAAAAGCGCTCAACTAGTGAGACCTTAGTGAAGTTCGCTCCCTTTAGTCAGATGCTCGAAACAAATAAAAAAGGTCCCACTTTCCGTGAAACCTTTTTAGTCTTGCGCTCCCTTCAGGACTTGAACCTGAGACCCTCTGATTAACAGTCAGATGCTCTAACCAACTGAGCTAAGGAAGCTTATTTGGGATTGCAAAAATAAGCAAATGCCTATTTTGTCAAAATCTTTTTTAGAAACTACCTAAATATTTATAATTCTTAAGTATCAGGCCAATGTCGGTTCCCGCGCTGTAGTGCTGGGCATATACTATATCCAGTTGTTCTCTTACTTCCGGCGCCGGTATGTAGTCTCCTAATATGTTATATGGTGGCAGAATTCCTTCTTTCAGGCGTGGCAGGTGGCGATTGCCGTTCCTGTTACCCGCATATCCCACCCAGGTTTTCTTACCGGAAAGCACCTTCAGGCAATTATTGAAAAAAGCAACAGGCCTCCTGACTAAGAAAAAAGTAAAGGGCAGCAGAGCAATAAACACTACCGAAAAAAACACATCTATCATCCTCTTGTTGCGCAGGTGGGCAAAACTGGCGAGGTTATACTTCTTGTCAATAGTATAGAGGTCTCCGGCTGTGTTGCTTGAGTTACTACCTATAAAGCTCTGGCTGTTGGGCAGGTGTATTTTATAGTCATACTCCTTACCACATTTCTGCATCTGTTCAAAAACCTCATCATAGCTCAGGTGACTCATGCAGAAGATCACTTCATTAATGCCTGCGGTGTAAAGCAGTTCCTGCATCTGGCTGATGTGCGCCAGTGAATGGCTTGTATCATTAGCCGGGCTAACACGCCCCGATAGCTCAGGCGCATAGTTAACGCGACGCAGTGTAGCCGAGGTCTCCTCATAGTCCCTTTCCGAACCTACTATCACGGCTTTGCGAGGCAGTTTATCATAGGGGATAAACTTAAAAATACCCAGGCGGTAAAGGAGCTCATGCAGACCTAATAAAGATACCGTACCAAGTATGCCACTGAATACTATCAGTGCACGCGAGTACCTCAGGTCAGGTGGCAGCAAACCATAATAGGCAAGTATGATGATAGTGCCTATTACCATGCCGCGCGTCACTCGCAGCGGCCTGTATGGTTGGTCATAAGCTCCGTTGAAGAACATACTCACCAGCCACAGGAGCACATATACCGGGAAGGTAAGGTACAGTGAACGTGCCGGTATAATGCCAATGTTCTTTATATGCTCCACCCAGAAGTTCTCCATAATCGCCAGGCTGCCAAAAAGAACCAGGGCATCAAACATAGGCATGCGTAGTACTTTCAGCACGTTCTTAACTGCACTGAGAATGGCACGGAGTACGATACCTACATTAATGAACAGAATGAAAAGCTTAGCTTTCTGCTTGTCGTAATGCTTCTTTACGAAGGTTGACAGGGCTTCGTTAAATATCCGCACATACGAGAGGGTTGCCTTTCGGGTACTCTCTCCTTTATAATGTATCAGTGTAGCCTTAGGATAATAGATGTTCTGATAGCCGCTCTTTTGTATCCTGTACGATAGATCCACGTCCTCACAGTACATAAAGTAGTCTTCATCAAAGGCACCGCCTGCTTCGTCTATCGCTTTACGCCTCACCAGCATACAGCAGCCCGATAGCACTTCTACTTCCGCTGTTTCATGTTCCTTCACATGCACTGCATAGTATTTATTAAAATAAGGTGAGCCGCTGAATATCTTATTAATACCTGTTGTCTTGAAGATAGCAACGGAAAGAGTAGGGAACGACTTTTTGGAATCCGGCGCAAAGGCCCCCTTGCCATCTATCAGCCGTGGGCCGAGCGCCCCCGCCTTAGGGTGCTCATCCATGTAGCTGAGTGTGGCGCTAAAGAAGTCTTCAGGCATCACCGTATCAGGATTCAGGAAAAGGATGTATTCGCCTTTGGCAATCTCCACCCCCTGGTTGTTGGCTTTGGAGAAGCCCTTGTTGTCCTTGTTCTCTATCAACACCACCGGCGGGAATTTCTCCCTTACCATGGTGCAGCTGCTGTCGGTAGAGTTATTGTCCACTACTATCACTTCGGCGGCTATGTCCTTTGTAGCCCTCAGTACTGAGTGCAGGCATACCTCCAGGAAGTATTTTACGTTATAGTTGACAATTATTACTGATACCTTCATCAACGATCAAAGCAAGATTGCGAATATAAGCGGAGCTAAGCTAAATAACGAAAAAGCCGCCCGTAGATTGTACGGGCAGCTTCTATTTGGCAGTTAGTCATTACTTTGAAATACAGTACACGTTAGTCACCCACTTGTTGGGATCTTTTTCCTCCGGTGCCATTTTCAGGTACTCTTCCAGCACATAGCCTACGTTCATTTTGTTCGCATCGGCGTGGCTTCCTATCTGGTAGTGTATTTTTTCCAGCTGGTCATAGTTGCCGGTAAAGTTTACAAGGTATGCCTTCGCAGCCGGCACCTTTACCATCGTTGCCCCGTCAACGGCTTTGTCTTCTTTTACAGGGAAACCTGCATATACATCTGCCTCGTGCTTAGCGGTATCCCACTTGTAGTATATAGCGATGGGCGGACCGCTGATGCGTTCGCCTGCTGCCTTTGCTGCACTCTCATACATACCGGGCATTGTCTTTTCCATTTCGTCCCACTTTACCGTTTTACGTATACCTGCATACATATTGCCGGGAAATTGGGCTTCCTGTATAGCGTAGCTAGCGGGAGCCGCAGGTGCTTCCATTTTGTGACTCTCCACGTATTGCTTCATATTGTTCAGTCCGTCGGTGAAATCGTCCTCCAGGGAATGGAACATGCTCATTACTTGCCCTATGCCGGCCCATAGGAAATTGTCATTTACTGAGTGGAAGGTCCAGGTCACTTTACTCATGCCTGCTGAGTCTTCTACCTTCAGGTAACCGTCCGCATCACCTTCAAATGGTTTCACGAAGTGCAGGCCATAGTTCATCTGGCCGTTTTCCACACCGGTATTGCTCATAGTACCTTCGCCGGTCTTCTTGCCTACCCAGTGGTAGCTACTGCCGGGTTCGCCGTCTATACCCGAATAGGTGAGCTTAACACTAGGTTCTGCC
>DASPNB010000091.1:0-3118 GCA_035626755.1 Flavipsychrobacter sp. | reverse complement strand
ACAGACCAAGGCATTACTATCATCGCGATAAAAGATTTTACTATAGTATTCTTATTTTACAGGAAACTACAGCACCGTTGAATGAAGCGACGTCCATATTAGTTCTGGTGTCCGTCATATTGCTTTTCACCCTTTTTGCGGTATCGACTATATTGTACATAACCCTGCAAAAGAAGAAACAATACAGCCAACACCTGGAAAAGCAAAAGATGGAACACAGGTTTGACCAACAGTTGCTGCAAAGCCGGCTGGAAGTTCAGGAACAAACACTGAAAAACCTGTCTGCGGAACTGCACGACAATATAGCCCAGGTGCTCGGGGCGGTCAAACTGCAGCTGCATATGCTGGCGACCGGTGCAGTGAGCGAAGAACAACAGACCCTGGCAAAAGCGGCAGCTGAAAATATGCGTGACGCTATACGAGATGTGCGTGGCATGAGCCATGTAATGAACGGTAGCTATGTATTGCGCAAAGGCCTGCACGAAAGCATTGAAAAAGACCTTGCCAGCATAGTTGCAGCCCACAGGATAAAATGTAATTTTACGCAATCGGGCTCGACCCATAGTTTGGGCGAAGACCGGGAACTGATATTGTTCCGCATTATACAGGAAAGTGTAGCCAACGCCGTAAAGCACGGCAGACCTGCCACAATAATGGTTTCACTTAACTATAGACCAGATGCGCTGCAGGTAACTGTAAGAGATGATGGCAGAGGATTTGACAGGCAACTGGCCAAACAAAACGGAGGTGTGGGCATTATGAATATAGAAGAGCGGACAAAATTGCTGAAAGGTACCCTGCACATCAACTCCGAACCGGATAAAGGAACTAATATAGTATTAACGATACCCCACCCTGACAAATGACTAAAGTTGAAAAAATAACAGTAGCGCTTGCCGATGATCACACTATGTTCCGGCGGGGCCTTATTTCGATCCTCAAGCCATATAAAAATATTGAAGTGGTGTATGATGCTGCCAACGGACAGGAGATGTTGGACCATATCGCCATGACAGAAACAAGACCCCGTGTATGCATCATTGATATCAACATGCCCGTTCTGAACGGGTACGATACGGCCAAGTACATCCGGCGCCATTACCGTGATATAAAAATGCTGGCACTTTCCATGTACGACGATGAAGCCAATATCATACAAATGCTGCGCGCAGGCGTGAGCGGTTACCTGCTAAAGGACAGTGAACCGGACACCCTTGTAGAGGCCATAAAAAAAGTACATGAAGATGGCTTTTACCATTCTGATCTTATTACGAATGACATTTTGAACAGCGTACATGATAAAGAACAGCTGAAGTTATCATCACTGGAAATAGAATTTTTGAAAATGGCATGTACCGAAATGACCTACAAAGAAATGGCAACCGCTTTTAACGTATCGGAGAGAACAGTAGATGGCTACCGAGACAGGTTGTTTGACAAGCTAAAAGTAAAATCAAGGATAGGACTGGTGATATATGCCATAAGAAACAACCTGGTAGACCTATTTTGATAGCACACTGGATAAATAAATCTGATTTTCAATAAAATATGCAACAATAGTTTTTTCAGATGAATATTCACAACCTCTTATGAGCGGGAATATTGCCCTAATGTTACCAACTTCTTATCTTTAATGATGTTCAAGGGATCTCTAAGGGAAATTTTCATCCTGTTTTCAGTTATTTTTTGTTTTGACAGCGCTGTTGCGCAATCAAATGTTGCGGTAACCAACAACATCGAACGGGCGCATACGCTGCTGAATGATGTGTATGGCGAACTCAACTACAACAATACAGTAGGTGATGTGAAAATGCAGGTAAAAGGCACCTTCAATTACGAAGGCATGTCTAGTAAGCCGGGGTCTGCACGATCGTTCATGATGAACAGCGACATCGTTATCAGCGATGGTGGCGGCAAATTGGTGCGAAAAGACAGTTTTACCCGCGTAGGTGAAGACCCGATTACATCTTTTTATGATATTGATGCAGAACATGTGAATGTGAAGGAGGCGGGTGAAGACCTGAAACCCACCGATAAACACAAAGAGAAATACCTGTATGAGTCACTGATCTTCACCCCCAACCTGCTGCTACAGGTGATGCTCGAAGATGCATCGCGCAACAGCTTTGTGAGCACCACGGACAATTACCATATAATCAGGCATAATAACGGATCGGGCAATGTATATTTTCTGTACATCAATGCCAATACCTACTTCCTGGAAAGGATAGACCAGCCGATGTATGATGTGGTGAACGGGGACTATTACAGGACCATAACATACAGTAAATACGATATACAGGACGGCTACCAGGTACCTGGGAAGATCACAATAAAGCGGGACAGCGTTTTAATATACGACCTGGCCATAGAGCTGAAAGAAATACTGCCACGTGTAGAATATGGTACCATCAGGCTGTCGCAGAAAAATATTGGTGAGTGGTTATACCTCGTGCTGCTTCCCAAATGGAACCAAAAGACTGTGATAGCAGATATGAAGGACTACCTGGTGATATTCGAGCCGCCTGGCAACCCTGAAGCCGGTTATACCCTAGTGGATAATATAAAACGTGCTTACCCCGGCAAGGAAATAAAATACTGTGTTGTATCGCACCTGCACCCCGACCTGATGGGCGGCGTACGTCCCTTTATGGAAGAAGGTGTAACCATCGTAACCACCGAAGGGAACAGGCGTTATTTCGACGAAATCGCAGTGAATCGACATTTGTTTTCGAAGGACGTGAGAGTAAAAAAATTCATCACGCCTAAGTTTATGTTCGTGACGCTAAACCGCCAGGAGATACGTTCTGGCGAGCGTATCATACAATTATACCTGCTCAACAAGCAATCGCAGCACACGGATGAGTATATTATATCCTATATTCCGCAGGAAAAACTGCTGATAGAAAGCGACCTGGTAAAAACATGGAACCTGAAGGAGGGCCGTGCATTGGATAAAAAAGAAAAGGGCCTGCACGAGTTCATCGACGCTAATAAAATAAACGTAAAACAATTAGTGCAGACATGGCCGCTGGAAAAAGCCCCGCACGTAGTGGACTACGACGAAATAAAACCGCAGTCGGACAGCAAGCTGATAAAAGGCTCGAAGAAAGTGCTG
>DASPNB010000090.1:0-8251 GCA_035626755.1 Flavipsychrobacter sp. | reverse complement strand
GCAATAATGATGGCTTTGTTCAGCCAGGGGTAGTCGGGAGTTACAACACCGTCGGCGCCCATAGTGCCCATGTTGTCAATGGCCACCGCAACAGGCGCTATGCCATCTTTACCAGCGAACATTCTATAGTCAGCTACACCTGTCATAACGTGTGCGAAAAGTATATATAGTACCGTACAGATAGCCAGCGAGAGCAGGATACCAATGGGCATGGCCTTTTTGGGATTCTTTGTTTCCTGGGCAGCTGTGGAAACCGCATCGAAGCCGATGTAGGCAAAGAAAACAATAGCTGCAGCCCGCACTACGCCGCTAAAACCGAATTCGCCAAAGGTGCCTGTGTTATCAGGAATATAAGGTGTATAGTTTTCGGGACGGATGTATTGCCAGCCTAAGGCGATAAACACCAGTACCACCGACACTTTCAACAATACGATGAACCCGTTGAACAATGCTGATTCCTTTGTACCGCGCATCAGAAGCAGCGACATAAGCATCACTATAAAAACCGCCGGAACGTTGATCATTCCCCCGTCGAAAGGAGAGGCAGTAAACATTGGATTGATATGGATATCGTAGTACTCAAGAAACTTTACCAGATAGCGTGACCAGCTGATTGATACGGTCGCGGCACCAACTGCATACTCCAGCACCAAGTCCCAGCCGATGATCCATGCGATGAACTCACCCATGGTAGCGAAGGAATAAGTATAGGCACTGCCCGCTACCGGTATCATTGAAGCAAACTCTGCATAGCAGAGACCAGCAAAGGCGCAACCCACAGCGGCAATTATAAACGAAATCGTAATTGCCGGCCCGGCATGCGCGGCCGCAGCAAAACCGGTAATAGAAAACAGGCCGGCACCAATGATTGCACCTATACCCAAAGCAACCAAAGAAGTAGCCGAGAGCGTTTTCTTCAAACCTTTTTCTGATTCAGAGGCTTCGGCGAGCAGCTGATTGAGCGGCTTCCTGATAAATAGACCCATACTTATATTATTGCAGCTACCAAACTATATATAAAATGCGTAACTGACAAACGGATAAGGTCTTGTATGAATAAGTGGGGGATAACTTCGGGGCGTGAAGTGCGGGGAGCGAGGAGCGGAGGGTTGGAGCGAGCGGTTTGTATGTTTCTTCTCGTTCACTGTGTTACCCCCCCTGAATTTGTCGGCAAGCGACAAATTCTGTCCCCTCCCCGCCAGGAGATGAGTCTCGCACTTCACTATAGTGCAGTTTCGTTTTGGATTTTTCAGTAGGTTTGCGGGCATGTTGAGAGTGTTATCCGTTTTCGGGTTAGCTGTATTTTCTATTCTTTTTGCAAGCAATGCCAGTGCACAAGTTCCGCTGCTGCCAGACCTAAGCGCGGGCACAGAAAAAGCGATCAATTTCCTGACGTGGAACTGCCAGTATGACGGAATAAAATCGATTGCTGTGCAGCGTTCCAACGACAGCGTATATAATTACATCACCATAGGCTATGTGAGGAATGTGAAGCAGGGTGTGCAGGCCTATATAGACGGGCATCCGCTGCCGGGTAAGAATTTCTATCGTCTATATATTGCCTTCGATAGTGACTTAACCTGGTATAGTAATCGCGTAAGGGTAACAGTATCGGAAGAGGAGTTGCTGTCGCAGGGAATGGTATTGCCACCGAATGATTCGCTACAGAAATTTATCAGCAGCACGGATGCAAACAATCCGCTGAAAGAAATAATCGGCAAGGTGAGTCTTAGTGCCAGTTCAGCTGATGCCGACCAGAACGGCTTCAGTTATATCAGGTCGCAGTACATCTATACCAATCCACTGACTGGGCATGTGAATATAGAGGTACCGGAAGTGATGAAGAATAAGTATAATGTAAAGTTTTATGACGGTAACAATAAGCAGGTGCTTGAGGTGCCGCGTGTAATGGCTTCCCCGGCGATTATAGATAAGAGAAACTTCCAGAGGAAGGGCATCTTTAAGTTTGTGCTGAAACGGAATAATACGCAGCTGGAAACGGGGTATATAACGATTTATTAACCCTCCCGGCCTCAAACCCTCCCGGCCTCCCTGAAGGGAGGTGACATGTTTTTGACAGCCTTGATTTAGATTTCCTTCTACTCGTCGTCGACCTGCTGGGACTTGAGGAGTTGTTTCCATTCGGGGCCGAGCCGGAGGTTGGCGCCGGCGAAGAGCTTCATCATGTAGACCATATCCTCTGCATGCCATGAGTAAACTCCGCGTGCGAAGTGAACGGGATAGCCCTCGTAATTAAAGTATAGATTGCCTTCGTGATGGAGTTTCTGAACAAGGTGTTCGTGGGTTTCAAATCCGAAGTAATCGAAAGAATGGCCTTTAAGCGGATGGGCAGTTTTGTTGTAACCCGAGTAATAATACAGGGGGCTAATATTTTCCCACTCGAAGCTACGGGCACGATTAGCGAAAATTGTTTTCCGGATCAATGTAATACCCAAGTCACTCAGCACAATCTTTTCGCGGATGAACATGCGCTGCAAAAACCTGTAAGACGCAAGGATATAAAGTATAGCGGAGAAAACAGCTATCGGGGTACTGATCCAACCAGACTTAATAGGGAAGGAACTAACTAAAATAATAGTAGCCATACCTATGGTAAAGAGGAACTCACCCCAGAAAAGGGCCTGTATGCGGGGCTCTGTCTGATCACCGAGATCGATGGTAAGGTAATCAGTTCCCCACTTGTATGTTATGTTCTTTTTCAACAGGTATGAAGGATGCGATTTGTGCTAATTGCTCCGGAAGCATAGCTAACATTTTCGTGCCAAACACTTCATCAAACTCTTTGAGTATGAGATCCTTCACCTCTTGTTCGTCAACTGTGCGTCCCAGTTCTTTACTAATTGAAGTTACGCTTTTATCGGTTATGCCGCAGGGCACGATATAGTCAAAGTATTTCAGGTCGGTATTTACATTGAGCGCGAAGCCGTGCATGGTTACCCAGCGGCTGGAGCGCACGCCCATAGCACATATCTTGCGTGCACGCGGCGTACCGGGTTCGAGCCAGACACCCGTTGAACCCGGCAGGCGGTCGCCAATAATCCCGTAATGAGCGCACACCAGAATAATCACTTCCTCCAGGCAGCGCATATACTTGCCCAGATCGGTGAAAAAATGCTCCAGGTCAAGGATGGGATAACCCACTATTTGCCCGGTGCCGTGATAAGTGATATCCCCTCCCCTATTTGTTTTATAAAAAGAAACGTTAAGTTCTTTCAGCCTCGTGTCATTGACAAGTAAGTTTTCCATGTGGCCGCTTTTGCCAATGGTATAAACGTGCGGATGTTCACAGAAAAGGAAATAATTAATCGTATCCAATTCAGGCTTTCTTTCGGTATCTGCGCTACTGAACCAAGCGGACTTTTTACGCAGATTTTCCTGCATAAAAACATCCTGCAAGTCCCAGGCGCGACCATATTCGATATTACCCAGGTCGTGGTAAAAAACTAACTTTTGACTCATACGGGAACGCAAGTTAAGGTAAGATGAGAAAATACCCCTTTTTGCGCCGATGGCGTGCTTTTTGATTATCGTTTTCTTAACAGTAAATAAGTTACATTTGTTTAGGTTTAATAATAAAGCAGAATATGTTGGAATTCATGAAGAATAAGATATTGATACCGCTGTTGATACTAGGTGCACTTGCCACCTTTTTCTCTTTTAAATACAGCGGTGCCGATGAGAACACAGACAAGAAGAAAGAACTGGTGCTACAGACCGTAATGAAGAAAATAAAGGACGAGCACTACACACCGAGAGACATTAACGACTCTTTTTCGAGGAAAGTTTATCACTCGCTGATCAACCAACTGGACTATGACAAGCGCTTCTTTACCCAAAAGGATATAGATGACCTTAGCAAGTTCGAGTTTAAGATAGACGATGAGATAAATGCTAATGACATTAACTTCTACAGCCAGCTGTTTGAAACATTCAACAAGAGGCTGGATGTAGTGGAAAGCTTTTACAAAGAAATGCTGGAGAAGCCTTATAGCTTTACCAGCAATGAGCAGATACAACTGGACGCTGACAAGATAGCCTATGCAGCGGATGATAAAGCACTGAAAGAACGCTGGAGGACCTATATGAAGTACAGAGTGCTTCAGAAATATGTAGAGCTGAAAAAAGCACAGGAAGGCAAAGAAGTGGATGGTGACGAAAAGAAGGAAGAAGTAACCAAGAAAGAACCACCTAAGAGCGATAAAGAACTGGAAGAAGATGCACGTAAAAGTGTAGCTAAGGTGCACGAGCGCTACTTTAAGCGCCTCCGCAACATGAAAGAAGATACCCGCTTCACCCTATTCGTGAATGCAATAGCAGGTGTGGAAGACCCGCATACTGACTACCTGCCGCCACAGCAGAAGAAGAACTTCGACGAAATGATGTCGGGAGCCTTCTATGGTATAGGTGCGCAACTGAGGGAAGAAGATGAGGGCGTGCGCATAGTAGAGATACTACCCGGAACACCAGCGCAGAAGCAGGGTGAACTGAAGGCACAGGACCTGATAATGAAAGTAGCCCAGGGTGCTGACGAACCTGTAGACATACAGGGGATGGAAATAGATGAAGTTATCACCAAGATAAAAGGGAAAAAAGGAACCGAAGTACGCCTGACAGTGAAAAAACCTGACGGCAGCATTAAAGTGATACCTATCATTCGTGACAAAGTAGAACGTGAAGAGACCTATGCCAAATCGATGATCATAAAAGGCGACAACGGCCCCGTTGGCTATATATACCTACCTGAATTCTATGCGGATTTTGGCGGCATTAACGGTGGGCGTGCCTGTGCGCAGGACGTGGCAGTAGAAGTGGAAAAACTGAAGAATGCAGGTGTGACGGGCATTATCCTGGACCTTCGTTATAACGGTGGTGGTTCCCTACAGGATGTGGTGGATATGGCCGGCCTCTTTATAGAACAAGGACCGATAGTGCAGGTGAAGAGCAGTGCGTCGATGGCGCACACTTACTCGGACCCCAACAGGTATGCACGCGGGGTGCTCTATGACGGTCCGCTGGCGATAATGGTGAACACCGGTAGTGCGTCAGCATCTGAAATCATGGCAGCGGCTATGCAGGATTACAAACGTGCCATTATAGTAGGTACACCGACGTATGGTAAAGGCACGGTACAAAAAGTAGTTCCGCTGGATGACGAAGTTGATAATGTGACCAGGCAGCTTATAGCTGCAAGCAGCGACGGAACCAGCACTGCCCTGATAGGCCACCTGAAACTGACCGTGCAGAAATTCTACCGGATAAACGGTGGTTCTACCCAGCTGAAAGGCGTAACGCCCGATATCGTTTTCCCTGACGTGTATAAGTATATAGACGTAGGTGAACGCAGTGACAAAGCGGCCCTGAAATGGGATGAGATACCCGCTGCCAAATACAAGCCTTATGAGCACCCGGTAAATGTTGCTGCCCTGGCTGAAGCAAGTAAGAAACGCACAGCAACAAACCCCGCATTTGCACTGATAGAAGAAAGTGCGCTACGCGTGAAGAAACAAAAGGACAATGATGTACACTCTCTGAACGAAGCGAGCTATCGCAAGGAACTGGACGAAGCCAATGCCATGTCGAAGAAAGTGGAAGAACAGGAAAAGAATGCTACTCCACTGGTACTGATCAACCCTGCTGAGGACCTGGCGAAAATCAATTCTGACTCAGTGAACATAAAGAGGAATGAAGACTGGATGAAGCGCCTGAAGAAAGACATCTATCTTTCTGAGACGGTAAATATCATTAATGATATGAACAAACCGACGATGAGGGTGAATATGGGAACAGGCATGAAATAAGCGATTGGTAATATGATTTTTAAAAAGCCTCCGAAAACTCGGAGGCTTTTTGTTTGAGCTCTCTAATCAGTTTTTTCCCCTTACTTCAGCGTTGTCATGGTTCGACTACGCTCACCACGACAGCTTTATTGAGCTTTTACACCAGGCTGGCGCCAAGGATCCGACATCGATCTATTTGACTAAACCGCTATTCCCAGGAGATTTCTCTCTACACATTTGGCAGTTGCACTGCTCTTCGTTTCGTTCGAAATGGCGGACCTTGATAAGGCTGCCTGATTTAGTTGTTTTAGATTAACTTTGGCGACATTAGAAATGGGTAAGAGAATTTTCACTTTAGTCTGTTTTATTGTTGCTTGCGTGGCAGGTACAGTGTCGTTTGCACAGGAAGATAGCAGCTCTATGAGTGGTGCTTCCTTAAGCAATGCGCCATCAAAAGATAAAGGGGCTGACACCGCAGCAAAGAAGGTGCCTTTTCAACCTAACCCGAAAAAGGCTGGATTATACTCAGCAATACTTCCGGGATCAGGACAGCTGTATAACAGGCAGTATTGGAAGATACCGGTGATATATGGTGCCTTTGCTGTTGCAGGATATTTCATTAATTTCAACTATAAGCAGTACAATACCTACCGCACAGCATATATAGCAACCATAGATGATGACCCTAATACCATCAGCACAGAAATATACGGGCAGGATGAGCTTAAACAACTGCAGGACCAGTACAAAGAATGGCTGGACCTGACGGTACTTTTCACCTCGCTGGGCTATATGATACAAGTAATGGATGCCATAGTATTTGCGCACCTGAAGAACTTTGATATAAGCCCCGATATTTCGTTGCGAATGAAGCCGATGGCTATGCCTAATGGCGGGCTGGGCTTTGGACTGGCTGTTAACCTCAGGTAATGTGGATAAGTTACGGACTGTTATGTCTTTCTTAATTACAAGTTTTATTTGCATATTGCTGTTGTAACTTTGTGGTATGCTACACAGCAAGGAAAGAGAAGACACGTATAAACAGAAAGGACTAAGGAAGCAGCTGGTACAGATACTTCGTGAAAAAGGTATAGAAGATGAAAAAGTACTTAGTGCAATAGAGGCTATTCCCCGGCATTTCTTCCTGGACCCGGCCTTTGAAAGACAGGCTTATGAAGACCGGGCATTTCCTATACTTTCTAACCAGACTATATCGCAGCCTTATACTGTGGCTTATCAATCGGAACTCTTACGGATCAAAAAGTTTGACAAGGTGCTGGAAATTGGCACGGGCAGTGCCTACCAGGCATGTGTGTTGGCTGAAATGGGTGCTACAGTATACACCATAGAAAGACAAAGGGCGCTATATGACTTCGTGGGCAAATTCTTCTTCCTGAAAAAGTACACGAACATAAAACGCTTTTATGGTGACGGATACGAGGGGCTAGCTTCTTTCGCGCCTTTTGATAAGGTGATAGTGACTGCAGCTGCGCCTTTTATACCCCCGAAGCTGATAGAGCAAATGAAGCCTGGTGGCATTGCAGTGATACCCGTGGGCGATGATAGCGGTCAGAAGATGATGCGCATTACCAAGGACAAGGATGGCGATGTGCACGAGGAAGAGCTGGGTGATTTCTCTTTTGTGCCGATGCTGAGCGGGAAGAATAAGTAAATAGGATGGATTGCAAGTGAATACTTGCACTGTCGCCGGTCTAAGCAGATGCTTGGACCAGTTTTTTCTATTGTTTAAGCAGTTTGAAATGTTTCGTGTTTCCCTTTGAACTTATTGTAAGTATATAAAGGCCAGAGCCCAAGGCGCTGATATCCAGTTGGTCATTTGTTGAAGCAGCTGTTTGTTGTATTACAAAGCGGCCATTTAAGTCTTTTATTTCTATCAGAGCATTTTCTTCGATACCGGAGATGGAAATGAGATCGTTTGCAGGATTTGGATAGATAGATATGGGAGATTCCGTGGTAACATTACCGGTAGCCAACGGAAGACCTGCAGATTTAGCAACCTGAATGACGTCTGTTCCATTGTGCAGCATGACCATGGCAAAAACTTTGGAAAGATCCCAGGCATTGTTGATCGTGATATCCTGCATCACACTTACTGAGGTGTTGACCATTACCGGCAGCGGAGTGCTCTGTGGATTGGCAGACCAAATAGCTTTGCGGAATACATCGTGGTGGGTCGGCTCCCCGTTGTTGCTGGTGAACATAAGAGTGTCCTCAGCTATTACACCATATATTTCGGCGGTAGTGAGTGAACTTGTGTCTTCTTTGTATATAGTCAGAATCACTCTCAGTGTAGTAGCATTGAGCTGAGTGAGCGAGACCGTCATATCGAACGGCGTTAGCTGGCCCATAGAAGATGTGAAAAGTGCTGTATCGGCAAAGTTGACATTGGCAGGGTAAAAAAACCCCTGGATGACTATTCTTGGAGTAGAACC
>DASPNB010000089.1:0-2020 GCA_035626755.1 Flavipsychrobacter sp. | reverse complement strand
GATAGCGCGCATGGATAGCACAAGTACGGTGCCGGGTGCATTGCGCAAGGATCGTGAAACTTACAAAATGGACCTGTTCGATTGTATGAGGTATTTCTTTCAGCAATATTTTCATGGGTATTCTTCCAAAGTGGTATTAGGGAAGAAAGCCGCCTGACGTACAATGTAGCAGCGATCTTTTGAGCTGACTACTACCGGTACCCGGTCAAAAGGGCTTAATTGCGCAGCTGTAGTATTTTTGCCGTGCAGGCAGTGTTGTTAGTATTGTAATAACAATAAAAGTAATTAAAAAGACGATCCTCGACAAAACAATAGGTTATGTTATATTGCTTGTAAACGTGTGATTAATCTAAATAGATTATTTTTACTTAGTTATTGTCAATTGACCGACAACAAAAAAGAAAACAAAACAAACAGAGTCTGGCGCAGTTAACTCAAAAGATAACGGTACGGAAATTAGCCTTGCTTGTTGCGGGATTATTGTTTCATCATTTCTGCATCGCGCAAACAGGCGTAATCGATAGCCTGAAATCGGCGCTTTCTACCCATAAAGAGCGTGATACCGTCAGGCTAAACTTGTTGCTGCGCATTAGTATGGCTTACTATACGGGTCATCCGGACTCGATGATGCGGTATTCACGAAGGGCGCTGGTGCTGTCAGAAAAAATAGGAAGTAAAAAAGGTAAGATTAACGCACTTGCCCAAGTGGGTACGTCACATATGCAACGTGGGAATAATGATAGCGCTTTATATTACTGTAATCTATCGCTCATCCTGGCAAGAAAGTACAAATTGAGACAGTTATACCCAGGTAAACTGAACCAATTAGGGACAGTTTATTTCCGCTTTAATGACTACAATCGCGCTCTGAAATATTATGACAGCGCGATGGCGGAGGCAAAAAAAAATAAAGACAGTGGAGAAGTTGCCAGGGCTATCAATAACACCGCTATCATACAATTTGAACAAGGGGACTACATTTCGGCATTAAAAAACCATATAGCCGGTCTTGAGTTGAACGAAAAGCTTGGCAATTTGAAAGACATGGAAACAGGATTGCTCAACATCACCAACATATTTTTCAGACTTGGTGAATTTGACAAGGCAAAAGAATATGCTGCACGAGCAATGCGTATGGCCAATAGATCAGGTTCTACCTGGTCAGTTATATCCAATTATACGACTTATGCCATGATCTACAATGCTGAGCGGAAGTATGATTCCAGTTTGGCTTCACTGCAGAAAGCATTAGTGCTCGCCCGGTCTATCAACAACGCATACCTGATCAACCTGCTGAATGGAAATATGGCTGAATGCTATTTGAATATGGATAGCCTGGATGCAGCCTATGACCTATACAGCCAATCATTGAAGGCATCGGAACGCCTTGACGACATGCTTGGTGTAGCAATTGCCAAAGGAGGATTGGGACAAATATTGGTACGGCGTGGCAATACCCGGCAAGGCACCGAGTATATGACAGAGGCCCTGGACATGTTGCAGGCGAATGGTCTAAAGGAACAGGCGATGGCCATTGCGGATACCCTGGCATCGTTTTATGCAAGGAATGGCGACTACAAACGGGCTTATGCATATTACCGTATACGTGACGCTTACGCAGACAGCCTGGCGAGGGACAAATCGCTCGCAGATGCTCAGCGTATGGCTTACGATTACGAACTGCAAAGAAGAGAAGACAGGATAGATGCGCTGGAAAAGGACAAACGGATAGAGCGCACGTATGCTAACAGGCAACAACTGCTTTCTGCTGCAGCACTGGCCGGTATGTTGCTCGCAATGGTTACAGCTATTATGTTCTTCAGGAACCTGCGAAGTGTGAAAAGGAGAAACGAGATCATAACCCGGCAAAAGCGGGAGATAGAACAACAAGCTGAACGGTTGGAGCAACTTAACAGGTTTAAGGATACAACTTTTTCAGTGCTGTCTCATGACCTTCGTAGTCCGGTCAATGCTCTTACAGGTACTATGGCCATGCTGGATGAGGGCATCATAACACCGC
>DASPNB010000088.1:0-2089 GCA_035626755.1 Flavipsychrobacter sp. | reverse complement strand
GACGCAAGCAGGATATAGGCAGGCCGCGACTGGCGCACGGCTGAGTCGCCGAGGATACGTGAGGGATGCCGCGCACTCATGCAATAATCCGCGGCATCGCAGTTGAAAACAAAACCCATATGTTCACCTATCGGGATATATTGTCCGCAATAATTCGCTCCGGGTTTTGGCCGTGGTGAGAACAGGAACGAGATCGCTACCACAGCTATCAGTAGACAATATGCTGGTATTTTGGTGTAGCCCGTTCTCGTCAGATCCATATTCAGTTTTGGTCGTCGTAAAGATAGTGTAAGGTGCAGCTATATAAAAGATACTACATCCTTTTTCCCTACCTTTGCTGCCGCATGAATTTGCAGGTGTTGCTGGGTTTGTATCAGAATGATATCCGCTTAAAACAAATAGCGGCCGGCATTTCATTGCCCGACACCAAAATGCGTGTGTACCTGGATAACCTTCGGGGCTCTTCCATCAATTTTATTGCAGCTACTATCTGGCAGCTCAGTGACGCCAACCATGTCTTCATTCTAAATGATAAGGAGGAGGCCGCGTATTTCCATAACGATATGGAACAGCTCACAGGAGCGCTGGATGTTTGCCTCTTTCCCGACTCGTTCAAACGCATCGGGCACTTTAATGAGCTGAACAGCAGCCACGTAATGCTTCGCACCGAGGCGCTCACGAAATTCAGCGGCAAAAAGGCGAGCAAGAAAGTACTGGTAACTTATCCTGAAGCTCTTTTTGAAAAAGTAGTTAATCCCGATGCGCTTTCGGGTAACATTATCAACATAAGAGTAAGTGAGACCTTGAATGTTGAAGAACTGATGAAACAATTTGTGGGTATTGGTTTCAAGCGAGAAGATTTTGTATACGAGCCGGGGCAGTTTGCCATGCGCGGCGGCATACTCGATATTTATTCATTTGGCAACGAGCACCCATATCGCATTGAGCTTTTCGGAGATGAGGTGGATAGCATTCGCATCTTTAACCCCGAAACCCAGCTGTCAGAACGCAAGCTATTGCAGGTTTCAATTATTCCAAATATAGAAACCAAATTCGAGGCACAGGAGAAAATATCCTTATTCGAATTTCTGCCTGCGAATACGGTAGTTTGGGCAAAGGATCTTTCGTACACAATCGGCCGCATCGGTAAGATGGAAGCCGATCTGCCGGAGAAGATAGATATAGGCCAGGTGGCGGTAGATCATGAGGAAGAATGGCTGAAACAGCTCAGCCGTGCCGATTTCGAAACACAGGAGGCCTGGCAGGAACTGGTAAAGAAGCGTCACCTGCTGGAATTCTACAACCATTCGCTGGAGCGCATTACCGGCGATGAAATAACTACCACTATTCAATTTGCAACGGAGGAGCAGCCTGTTTTTAATCGCCAGTTCGATATGCTGATCTCGGACCTGCAAAAGAGAGCGGCGGCACAATATGGTTCATTCATCTTCGCGGAGAATCCTAAGCAGCTGGAAAGGCTGCGTAGCATATTCGAAGACCTGGATGCGCGTATCAGTTTCGTGCCGGTGCCTACAGCTATCAGCAAAGGTTTTATAGACCACGATAAGAAAGTGGTATGCTATACCGATCACCAGATATTCCAGCGCTACCACAAATACAAAGTAAAGCAAGCATATACCAAGGGGAAAGCGATCACGTTGCGTGCCCTTCGCGAGCTGCAGCCCGGAGACTATGTTGCCCATATAGATCATGGTGTAGGCAAGTATAGTGGTCTGCAGAAAATAGAGGTGAACGGCAACCTGCAGGAGGCGGTCCGCATAATTTATAAAGACAATGATGTGCTGTATGTGAATATCAATTCCCTTCACAAGATCAGCAAGTACACCGGTAAAGAAGGCACCGTGCCTAAGGTAAACAAGCTGGGTAGCGACGCATGGGAAAAACTGAAGAATAAGACCAAGAAGCAGGTAAAAGACATAGCGGCCGACCTCATAAAACTATATGCCAAACGCAAGGCTTCGCAAGGCTTTGGATTTTCACCCGATAGCTACCTGCAGACCGAGCTGGAAGCTTCATTCTTCTACGAAGACACCCCCGATCAAAGTAAGGCCACAGCTGATGTAAAGCG
>DASPNB010000087.1:0-5671 GCA_035626755.1 Flavipsychrobacter sp. | reverse complement strand
AACCGTTTGTCCAGATAGATATCGCCACCTTTTGCCCTCGAACCTGGCACGATAACTTTATAATATGAGCCCTGCCGAAAGAACGAGATGCCGTTATTGGTAATGATATGATGACCATTAACCAATGATTTAAGTAGCGGCAGCGCCTTAATGATCGGCACTACTACTTTATCCTGTACCTGCTCACCTGGATTCCAGTTCTCCGGCATCAGGATTCCTTTAAGAGTTTTTCCGTCAATGGTAGTATAGCTAACCAGTTTGCCTTTGAAGTCGCTGAATGCCTGAAGCAGGTTGCCCGTTATGATATGGCGTATCTTCCTGTCCACATTGTTCTGGCTGGTGTATGATTCCCATTGGTCAAGCAGTGTCTCTTTATCTGGCTGCCGCATATCCGCACTTGCACCTATAATTGCCATTACTTCCTCCGAATAAGAGGCGGGTATAGCAAAATACTTGCTACTATTGGCTATAGCGAACCTTAATTTGATCAGGGACGGTGCATAAGGGTTCTTTTTCCTCCTGTCGATACCATAGCCCAGAAAGACGGCGGGAACAAGTTCATTACCGCTAGTAAAGGTTTCAATAGGGTAATGTAGACTTCTGCCCACATAAAAAAAGCGAAATATCTTTTCAAGGTACTGCCTGCGATTGTTAGCCTTTATTTCTGTTAGCCTATTCTGCTGTTGCCTTGCCGTCTCTATTTCCTTTTCCCGCTCTTTTATGGCTTCCAGCCAATCGGTATTATTTGCTTCCAGTTTTTTGATCTTTTTTTCAGAGGGGACATTCTTTAGTATCTCATCCCATTTAGCCGCTACTTCCTGCTGTTCCTCAAAAAGCTTTTTTTTCCACTCTTCGGTATATTCATCGATCAGCTCTTTTTGTATTTCCAGACCATTTTTATCGCTCAAAGATTCACTCAGCAGATTGCTCAGGTCTGTCCGGCTGAAGGGCTTTTTGAGCACATTAGCCCTCACGGTGTCCAAAATGCTATCGTCGCCAAAGGCACTGTCTGAGCCTTTGCCCATCTTTACTACTTTAGAGCTGAGTGTTTCGGCATCGAGGTTCATCGCCTCTACTTCGAGATCATATTCACCGATCTGTTTCAGATAGGCTTCATAATCGTTATATCTTTCAGCAATTTCATTGTAAAAATCCTGCTGCATTTTTGTTGAAAGAACCGCAACCCTGCCGGAAACTTTATGCGCGGCGTCTTCGGTCACTGACACTTCGCCGCTATCAGAGCCGCTGTCCTTCATACTCAGAGGGTCATCCAGTAATTCATTGATATCCTGATTTTCGGACAGGTATTCTTTGACGATCTTGTCTCCATACTTGTTTAAAAAGTCAGGGACATCCAGTATTTTGGTTGACTGTTTTTGGTTAGAGGTAGTGTTGGCGTCCAGAGACTTTAATTTTTTCTGGAGCATCATCATCAGGCGCTTTTCTGCGGGGATCGCCGAGGTTACATAGTCATAAATTGGCTTTAGTATCTGCCCGGTACGATTAATGCGCCCACGTTTCTGTACTTCTGTATTTATGTCCAATTCCGCTTGAAGGACGATCATAACACGCTGTCGTACCTCTGAGGCTGGTACTTTTGCTGTAGGAATGGCATGGGCAGATGCCCCTGTGCTACCGGACTGATTGATCATCAGGACATCAACTTCGTTGTTGTTGAATTGGCGGAATGCGTCATTTGTATTGATCTTTTTGCGGCTAACCGCCAGTCCTTTGCCTGTTTTGGTGTTCAGTTGCAGGCCGTAGCGGCGGCCTGTAACTTCCGCTACTGTATAACCTGCGTCTGTTAACTTTTTAACAATTACATCGATAGGAGAGATAGTAATACCTGTTGAAGCAGTTTTGATCTTTTCATAAATGCGATGGTATTCCATTTGAGCTTCCTGTGACAGGTCGCTCAATTCAAATTTCTTATAGATCGGATTGCCGTCTACGTCTTTTTCTGTATAGCGGAGTATACCATCCAAGCCTCGTTTAAGTACTTCTGTAAAGTCTGCATTGATTATATCACCATCAGAAACCGGCAAGCCTTTTTCATTCTCTATATTCTCTATAAAGCTGCCCATTGTTGACGCAAAGGCTATCACTGGTTTTTTGCCTTCCTGTAGACGCATTATGGCTCGTTCCGCAACCGCTTCAGCCTTTAAACTGAAAAGCATCTGGTTGATCACCTGGAAGACCTTTGAGAAGTAGGGTAAATTGTCCACTCCGGCCTGTGAAGTGCCCTCCCTGATCTCTATTTCCTTACCTTCTGCTACTGCTGCCTGATCGAGTTCTTCTACTACAGCATCGATATGGCTATTCTGGAAGGCTATTATATCTCTTAAAATTCCTGTGATGTTATCAGCGATAGCTCTGTGTTCTTCGGCCTTTTCATCGAGTGAAATATAATTGACCTCCACGCCCTCAAAACTGCGTTCGCGGCGCAGCATTTGTCCCTCGGCTACTAGTTGCGAAGAAAGGACTTCCTGCAAGGCTACGCCTCCCCTTGTGATAGCTTCGACGAGCTCAGTCTTACTCATGTTACAATCCGCAATAGCCGTTTTCATGGCATATATGGGCATATTATCCGGCCTTTTAGCAAAAGTCGCTGATAGAAAGGCTACACCTTTAGTATGCCCCACTACCCGTTGGAGAAATTCTCCTGTATTAGAAGATCCTGAACTATTATGAGCTTCATCGAGGATGAAGATGTTGCCCTCTGCTATAGCTTGGAGAAATAGCGGCTTTTCAGGTTTCTTTTCCGGGCTGTTGAATTGAGAATAGGTAGCGACCACAAAATCATATTTGGATGGTACTTGCCGTGACGTGAAAATAGCCTGCTGTTCAGCCACTGATGGGGCCGAGTAAACCACGTTACCGTCCTCATCTTTAATATCGGTTTTGGCTTCCCGGCTGTTTACAATGAGCGGCTGCAAATGACCGGAGCCAATTGCAGAAAGGTCCCGGTAAATATCGGAGAACAAATTGGCTTTTTCGGTAAGAAATACGGGCTTCAAGCCCTGGCAGACAGCATAGCGGATAACAGATGCCGCAATACGACCCTTTCCGATACCTGTCTGGTCGCCAATGATCATGCCCTGTCCTCTGGCCTCGATATTATAGATAGCCATCGCTACAGCGTCTATTTGCTCAGCTGACAAAGCCTTGCATAATGCGGCCTTGGAAGGAAATTGCAGTCTGTGCCTTACAAAGTTGTCAATATCACCACCCACTTCCTCCTTTATTTGAGAAATAGCCGATTGAGTTTCAAAAGCCATACTATCCGGGACCTGGGTATTGAGTACCACACAGCTATCGGAGGCTGGCATATAAGGAGCACCTAAATTGCCCATTTTGTCAAAGTAGATCTTGAGCATTTTCATCGTTTCGTCCTGTAATTTCTGATAGGCTTCACGAGTATGGAAACGTTTATCCAGTATAGTAGCCACATCATGCCCGGCTTCCTTTAAAGTATCGAGGTGAATGGAAATAAATTGCTTGGAGACCCCCGTCATTTCAAAACGGACATTGCCGGACGAATATTTAATCATGCCCAGTTTTAAAATTTGCGCAACAATATTGGCGTCTTCGTTGAAAGTGCAGAAGGTTTCAGCGGTTTCAAACAAGTATATAGTATCAGGATTACCATTCTTGAGCCGCTGGTAGTGTTCAAATAGTTTTGGATGATCGACCGTGTCATCGTCTTCTTCATCCTGAGGATGTGTGGGTTGGAAATACCGCTGCAATGCCAGAGCCTCTCTTTCCAGTTCATTAATACTCATATCGCTTTGATCAATTGTGCCATTCATCGCCTCTGCCATCCGCTCATATAATTGGTCAAAGGTTGTGATAGCTTTGTCTTTTTCTTTGTTTTTGACAGGGGCTGCACCACCTGGCCTTTGCTTTCTTCCATTGATCAGTACCAGCCTTACGTCAAAGGATGTTCCCTGCCTTGAATACAGCTTGCCACCGTCAATTTGCAATACATCAGCAATGTGATAGCGGCTGTATAAATAATTAAAGAAAATACGGTTCCGCCCGGCCTGTATCCTGCCTTTGTCATCCCACTTTGTATGACCGCCTACTATAATGGCAGCCCTTCCGTCGCTGGTCATGGTTTCCAATGCCCTTAGAGCCATTAGATGATCTAGTGTGTCGATCTTAAACGTATCGAACATAACCGGATTATCCAGCTTTCCAAAAGGCGGATTTGTTAAAACGGCTATGAAGGTGTTCTCTACATCAAAAAATGGATTTGTTGCATCCCTTTTCCAAACATTAGCAAAACCTTGCTTCATCAGGTTACTATTCCGAAGTGGGTCTATCTCATTGACATAAATACGCGCCGGATCTCCGGCGACTGTCAGCAGTCCATTACCTGCCGAAGGTTCGAAACCGTAACCGCCATTTTGCCCCAGTTTGTCCAGTTCGCAGAAAATGCCAGCCAGATAAGATATAGGAGCGGGAGTTGAATACTGCTGTAACAAAATACTTTGACTGGTACGGTGCGATAGATTGACCTGTAGCTGATACAGTTCCACAATTTGCTCGAATTTCGCCCGCACAGTTCCTTCACCTTTGGCTATGCGCCTGGCCTGTTTTACAATAGCCAGTTCAACCAATTCTTTGATCTGGATTTTGTCAGTGATCCGGTAAGATGCTGCCAGCTTTTCTATGGAGGTTTTATTGTGCTTTCTTTTAAGCATCAGTTCAGCCTCTACTGCAAATACAAATGCGCTCATTGCTTTGTTTTAAAGACAGGCATGGCGTCAAATGCCATGCCTGTATGATCTGTTATCCTGTAGGGTCAAGCGGCAGGTACACAAGTACGTGGTGGTCTGCCCATTTGTTATTGTATTGCTGGTCACCGTCAGCCCATTCGGTGATATATTCGTCACCAACACGTCTTACACGCTTGATAGCCCAGACAAGAGCCATTGGGTCAGCTCCTGAAGCCCCGTAACCATAGTATACAATTCCGGGTTCTGATTCGTCAATGCGGCTGGGGTCGCCAAAAGAAGGAGCGCTGGCTTCCGACATGGTGCTATTCAGTTGAGTCAGCAGGTCGATCATGTCTTCCAGCAAACTGGTATGAGCGTCCTGGGCGTTTTTAATGTTACTTAAATGCCCGTTGGCCGTTGTCTGGCCGTCCTTGATATTGGTCAATAGACCTGAATCAGTGATCTGTCTATCCTTAATGGTCGTGAGCAATCCAAGCTCTTCTTCCTGATTTTCAAGGGTAGGGTCTGAGACCCCGTCCTCGCCAGCATCCAACATCACTTTAATTGCATCCCGCAGTTCTGCCACGTCTTCCAGTCCGGCAGGAAGGGTTACATCATTGATGTTAATAAAGACATGCTTCAACGGCCCCTCTCCAATGTCTATGCGGACTGTGTCATTGCGTAGAGTGTCTATGGTCTTAACCAGTTTTTTCTGGATAAAGAGAATTTCACCATCATTGTTTACCTTAATACAGGAAAGATCGTCTGTAATCTGTATTGCCATTCCTATTCATTTTTATTGAGCTTATTAAACTTCTCCGCAATTGCCTCTCCAAGTAGGGAGCCAACAAAACCACCGATCATAACGAGGGGTGCTGCATCTTTTTCTGCTGCTTTGGCATACCAGTAAGTAACCAGAGAAGTAAGTAAGGTCATTGTTGAAATAATTG
>DASPNB010000086.1:0-4251 GCA_035626755.1 Flavipsychrobacter sp. | reverse complement strand
ATTTGGGAACCTAATACCGCAGAACTCGGTCTCCAGCGCCTTATCTTTTTTTACGAAGAACAATTTGAGGAATGGACGGGTGAGTGGAAAATTATAAGCCCTTCTGAGCCAACCCATTGCCAGGTAGTGAACTTTCTCAGGGTCCATCCTGAAAAGTAAACTGCGAACTATTTTGTACATCGGGGAGCAAAGATAATCAAAACTCCCCTCTCCCTAACCACACCGACTCTCCCCCTGCCTGTCCCGACGAATGACGGGAGCAGGGGGGAGACAGACTTTGCAGCTTGCCTGCAAAGTCAGAGGGGGGCAACACAGCGACTGAGCCGCTCGCCCCAAATCAATAAAAACACGGCCAGACTCCTCCCAAAAAAAACCGTCATGCGGGCCCCAAAAAAACCGTCATTGCGGGCCCCGACCCGCAACTTTTCTCATTGAGCGTAGCGAAATAATCTTTGTTCCCCGCCGTGTCTCTGCTCTTCGCAGGACACGGCGGCATCAGGGCGACAAAGCTGAAATGAAGGTCCTCAGCAGCTAAAGATCTCCATAGTTCACCAACTCACACAATTCATGAAGATCAGTCGCGTAGAACCTCGCCGAACTATGCAGATAGCTCTCGGCATCTGCCGCCAGCGACCATTTCTTACTGATAGGGTTGTTATGTATGTATTCCACTTTTTGCCTTAGGAAGGGCTCCGTAAAACATTCCTTCATATCGAAAGAGCGTTTGAATACTTTATATTTTGTACCGCATTCTTTTTCACGAACGGTTACTGCTTCTCTGCAAATCTGTAACAGATCAGTACGCTCCAAACCTTTCAGCCGTTCAACTATTCCGTACGACAAGAAGCGCTTACCGTCAGATATGATCTTATTGATGCTTTTTTCGCTTTCTCTGAAGCAGATGATAACGTGGATGTGGTTTGGCATTATCACATATGCCGTTACAGGGTGGCCTTTGGTTTTAAGATAGGCGAACCATTTATAGACCAGGTCATACGACTTGGTCACATCTATCAACGGCAACCATTTGTGATTGGTGAACGTGATAAAATATAGACCTGCAGAACTGATATGTGGTTTTATTATCGACACTGTGGAGCAAAGCTATAGCTACCTCGGCCCTCGGATGTAATATTGTGGGTATGTAAAAGACAACATCTCCACACTCCAACTTCAGCACCCTGATCGCCGCCGTGTCCACATGCGTGAGACACGGCTGGGACGCTTAATATAATGCCCTGGTAACCGACAGGAACCTGCTGCTTGCTGGCTTTGCGCATATGTATGTTGACAGCGGCTATGTGGACAGCGCCGCTATGCTGATGGAGGCCTACGGCCACCACGATGAGGCCATGCTCTACTACCTGCATGCCGGCATGTGGAGCGAGGCGGAGACCATGCACGGCAACCTGCCGCTGGACAACGAGGAGGAGACCAACTATGCCTGGCTGGCTGGCCTGGCCATAGACCTGTACGGCAGCGAGAAAACCTGGGACAGCCTGGACACAGAGACGAGAGACAGCATACAGGGCATGATAGCCGAGAACAGCCTGGGCGGCTACTTTGCCGGCAGTATATGCGAGTACCTCGGCATACAGAATACGATATGGCCCCTGCCCGTATACGACACTGCCGAATATGACAACTATGCCCGGCAGGGTAAAGGCGAACAGCCGGAAATAGGCTCGCTTAACAAAAAAGAGTACAGCTTCAGTCTCTACCCTAACCCAACAAATGGTAACTTTATTGTAGACTGCCTTAGCGCGGGCAAACTGGCAGTATATAGTATAGACGGCAGGAAGCAGGTAGATTATCAGCTAAAAGCCGGAAAGACCGAGCTTAGCCTTCCAGCAAATGTGCTGCCGGGCCTATACATTGGCCGGTACACAAATAATAAGGATGGCAGGGAAGAGGTAATTAGAATACTATACCAGCAATAATGAGAAAGTATATCATACTAATATGGCTTGCGGCACTGCATACAGTGCCGCAGCCATCATTTGGCCAGGTCTTTTTCCATTCCCTTTTTGATCACGATTCCACGGGCGACTGGGGATGGGACATTAAAATAAAAGACAACGGAAACTATTTCTTGCAGGGAACCGGGTTCAATTTTGCTACCGGGGAACTTGATCAATTCCGAATGGACGTGTCGGCCGATGGCAGTCAGTTGCTTAATAAGAGATACATACATAAGGACAATTTTGGTTGTTATATGGGTAGCTACGGACGCGTAAAAGAGCTGACCGGGAATGGTTATGTAATGCCCTACATTCTTAAAAATGTCTATTCCAATAAGATACTGGCTGGGATGATGCGGTTGGATGCCCAGGGCGATACCTTATTTACCAGGATATACACCGACACTTTGCTGCACAATGAAGATGTTCATGATATAACGGTATTGCCTGATGGCGGCTATATACTGGGCGGGGGCATAAAGTACCCTCCCAATTACCAATTTTACAACAGTGTAGTTTACCGTACTGACAGCAATGGGAACGTTTTATGGAGGCAAACTTATCCGGCGGCAATCTGGAATCATCAGTCTTATGTTAACAGCCTTCAGTATATCGGAAGCAATACTGTATTGGTAGGTTCTTTCAGCGGAGCTCTGCACAGCCATGGCATAGGCAGCCAAGTTCTCTATTACTACCATTTTGCCCCTTGGTTTAAACTCATGGACCTGCAGGGCAATATTATCAAAGACACCTTTTTTAGTGAGGGTTACATAGGTGAGGGCAACATCTTTAAAGATGTAAACGGTGGGTTTTTCCATTGGGGTTTGCTGGATACATTTATTACAAACGATCCGCTTAATTTTCAAAATTTACCTGGCTATATTGAAAAGTTAGACGATAGCTTTAGAGTTGTTTGGAAGAAAAGATTGGGAGATTCTTTTAGTCATATTGATGTCGCAAATGTAAAGCAAACACAAGATGACAACTATCTGGCTGTAGGTTGCTATCAAGACATGGTTCAAATCGGGCTTCGTGGCTGGGCTGCAAAGCTGGATAAGAATGGATTTGTGATGTGGGAGCATACCTATGCTGTGCCTCACAAAAACTGGAACGAGGCTTACCTGGTGGATTTTGCAGAGCGCCCCGATAAGAGCATCGTTATGTGCGGCAATACAAGATCAGATACGGTAGACCTGTGGCGGGGCTACGATGCCTGGCTGCTGAGCGTAGACAGCAATGGCTGCGAAATACCGGGATGTAATCCCAACTTTATAAAAGAACTGAAGCACAACCCTCAATCAATAACCGTATATCCCAATCCCACTACGGGAGAGTTTATGGTTGAGTCAAAGGATGAAGGCAGTGCAGTCATCTCAGATTTACAGGGAAGGGTAATTGAACGTATCCATATAGCAAAAGGTAAAAATCCGATGTCCCTGCCCGCTTGTCTTGTTGCGGGAGTTTACCTGCTGCAGTATCGTAATGAGAAAGGCGCAGTGAATGTGAAATTGGTGAAAGAGTAGATAAGGTCTTATAAGAATAGCCAGGCCTGCACCTTTTGTGCAGGCTTTTTCTTTTATTAAATTTTTACCTCAATTTCCTGCACATTTTTTGCAAAAAAGTTATGCACAAAAAACAATGCATTGTCTTTTTCCCCTCCCTCATTTCGTATCTTTACCACAGGCGGAATCCAATTCACCGCCGCCACAAAAAAAAAGACATGAAACACCAGCCGCACACTAAAACCCGCTTCTATGGCTCATCTCCAAATTTCAAACTGGCACTTATGTGGCACTAACCCGGCAGCGTCCGGCAGCACACCGTCAGTATCTGGCAATTTATGCGGCAGCATCCGGCGGAGACCTGGCAGCGTCTGGCAGTCGGCTATATTTTAACAATTCTGCAAAAGGGCGGTAGCTTATCTTTACTTTGTTCTATGCGCTTTGTTGTTATTTGTTGCCTGTTGTTGTTATCTGTTGTCTCTGCTATGGCTCAGGCCATAACGGGGGAGGTGGTAGATGCTACCGGGGGCAAGCCTATAGAGCACGTCAGCATCAGGAACGTCTATTCGCAGTCGGGCATTGTTACTCCTGCCGATGGGAAGTTCTTTATAACAGGGGCGGAGGATGAGCTGCTGGAATTTAAGAAGCTGGGTTACAAAACCGTCCGTCTCAGGGTGCCGGGGCTGGTGCCTCCTTATTTCAAGATCATTATGGAAAGGGCGCCGATAGAGCTGCCTGAATTTGAGCTCACCAAGCATGGCCGCTCCCCTGATTATAAAACTGATAGT
>DASPNB010000085.1:0-8297 GCA_035626755.1 Flavipsychrobacter sp. | reverse complement strand
TCTTTGAGAAAATATCCCACAGTTTTCTCAACTTCCTTATGCTGCCTTCATATAGAATCTCCTTTAAATCCCGGGTGGTCTCCTCCAGGTCTTCAAATGCTATTGCGCCTTTGGTATATGCAGCTATAAGAATGTCGCCTTGCACAAGCTTTTCCCCGCTTTGTAGTTTAGCTATCGACTTTACCAGTTCGGCTGTGCCAAATACACTCCCATTTATGTAAATGTTGGCCACATTTGGCTCTATTCCAAACACATTTTCCAGTATGTATGGCAGATGGTTGCTGGTATAGGCCGGTTGTAAGTAGTTCTCGGTAAGCGTGTCTGTTTTGCTGCGTAGCAAATGCTCCCACCGCTCACGCATGTTGTAGATGCCGCAACGTATATCGGCTACAGCTCTCGTGTGCGTGAAGGGCAACAAACTGTATCGGCTATTATCGTCAAACAGGATATAACTCATGATCTTATCGGGAAACGTTTACACCCTTTCGTAGTACCTGGCCAGGCCGAGGGATAAGAGTAACAAAAATCCCGACAAAAGTCGGGATTTATCGTGCATAATGCAAGTATGTTGCAGCTGTTGCTTAGCTCTTCTTTTCGTAACGCTTCTTGAACTTTTCGATACGGCCCGCAGTATCAACGAATACTGACTTACCGGTATAGAAAGGGTGAGAAGTATTAGAGATTTCCACTTTCACCACAGGGTACTCATTACCATCTTCCCACATCATTGTTTCCTTTGACGGAGCTGTAGAACGGGTAAGGAACGAATGTTCGTTAGACATGTCCTTGAATATCACTAAACGGTAGCTTTGCGGATGAATTTCTTTTTTCATGTTTTATGCCTTTATGCATGGATTTGGCCATGCGTTAAAAATAAGGTTGCAAAGGTACAAATAATATACTTCTGTAGCAAAACAAATCCAATATATTATTTTTTTTGCATGTATTAGTTTGTTTTCTCTTTTTTGCTCGCTTTCAGCATCTTTTTCAGATCTCCCTCCGCTTCTTCGGCGTTGTTGTATTTGCCCAAAACCTTACCATTCATTACCAGGAAAGCCTGTGGTACAAATTGTACCCCATATTCTGCTGCTGTTTTCGATTGCCAGCCGCCCAGGTCGCTCATATGGTATTCCCAGCTCAGGCTATCCTTGGCTATTGCCGCTACCCATTTGTCTTTGCTCTCGTCCAGTGAAACACTCAGGACCGTAAAGCCTTTTTTGGCTTCCTTATACTTCTTGTCCTTATACTCATGGTATAGTTTCACCAGCCTTGGGTTGGCCATACGGCAGGGTCTGCACCACGATGCCCAGAAATCTATCAGCACTATTCTGTTCTTGCTGATCTCGGAGAGTTTCAGGGTTTTGCCTTCAGGATTATTATAGGCCAATTCAGGGGCTGGTTCACCCACCTTTATCTTGGTGTTCTCGTACTGTGCGTTTGCTGCGAAAGCTGAGCCCGCCAGCAGCAGGGTAGCAAATATCTTCTTCATTTTTTCTTCTGTTGTGTCGTAAAATTAGGGACTAATGGTCAATAAAAAACTTAATTATCAGAGCTTTATGCAAAGCCCGTCATAGGCAAGATTAATGCCTGGCGGCAAGTGGCTGTTTATCTCCAGGTGGAGACCCATCTGGTGGCTTATGTGAGTAAAATAGGTCTGTTCAGCACCTATTACAGTGGCCATGTCTATAGCCTCGGCAAGGGTAAAGTGCGAAATATGCTGTTCGTGCCTTAAGGCGTTCAATACCAATATTTTACTTCCTTTTATCTTATTTATTTCTTCAGGGTTTATTTGGTTGGCGTCAGTCACGTATGTAAAGTCTCCGATCCTGAATGCGAGCACTTCCAGTTTGTAGTGCATCACTTTAATAGGAATGATCTCCAAGCCGTTTATGTTGACGGGTTCAGAGTTTATGGTATTGATACTAAGTTGGGGAATGCCGGGATAGAATTTATTGTTGAATACATATTCAAATTCTCTGTGTATTATTTCCTGGGTATGCTCATTGGCATATATCTCCATTGGCTTCTGCTGAAAATAGTTGTAGGCTCTTACATCATCCAGCCCGGCTACATGATCTTTATGTCCGTGGGTGAAAATTATGGCATCCAGTTTCCTTACGTTAGCTCTCAGCATCTGGTATCTAAAGTCCGGACCGGTATCTATTACTATGCTGGCTTCAGGCGTTTCTATCCAAACTGACGTTCGTAGCCTGTTATCGTGCGGATCGGGTGAAGTACATACTGCACAGTCGCAACCTATTAAAGGTACGCCTTGAGAGGTGCCGGTGCCCAGGAAGGTGATCTTCACGGTTAAATGTCGATTTCTGTTTGTACAGAGTCCCCGCTTCCGTCATTAAAGGAGGGCTGGTCTTTCAGCTGGGCATACCATTTCTGCATTTCTCCGCTCAGCTCCTGTTCATTTACATCAATAGTGGGTAATATTTCTATCAGCGCGTTAATGCGGCCCTCAATAGCCAGGAACCTGTTGATTACCACCACTCGTTTATCCTCCAGTACGCAGTAGCCCGAGTTGAAATTACCCCTTTCATAACGAATGATATAGCGAGCTTCCTCGTACAGTTGTTCCAGTTTTTTAAGCGTGTTTGGCGTATATTTGAAGCTCATTTCGGTTTGGTTCGATGGCTAAAATTAGAAAATTCGCGGCACTTCTGGTGATGACCTTGATTACTTGTGCATTTACCCACAAATCGATCGCGCAAAGTAGCTATTACGAGGAAGATCCGCGAACATTCTATGCCGGACCAGTCTTGGGTGCCAACTTTACCCAGGTAGACGGTGACAATTACGCCGGTTACCATAAAGTAGGACTAAATGCGGGTGGCATCGTTTATGCCCACCTGGCTGACAAGATCGCCGCAAGTATCGAAATTCTATATGTTCAAAAAGGTGCCCGTAGTAACATAGTGAAAGAATCTGCTATAAAAGGTATCATTCTCACTAAATATCTACTCAATCTAAATTACGCCGAAGTTCCAATTCAATTAAACTATTTCGATAAAAGGAAAAGCCACTTCGGCGCTGGCCTTTCTTATTCCCAACTGGTTAGCACAAGGGAAACTGCTACTGTTCAACCAAGCACTGTGGTCGTACCCAATTTTGAGGTGGACTATCCTGTAAAGAAGATGGACATTAATTTCGTGATGACGGGCAACCTCCATTTATATAAGGGTCTGTTCCTCGGTATCCGTTTCCAGTATTCTGTTATACCTATCCGAACCAATGTAGCCCCCGGCTACGGACGTACCCAGCAATTCAGTAATGTTTTCTCACTTAGGTTAATGTACCTGTTTATTTAGCGGACAGTATTCTTTCTGCCACTGCCTTACCACTTCTCAGTGCGGCCTCAACGGTTCCCGCTTCTGTTCCCTGTATCAATGCTTCCCCGCCAAAATAGATAGTATCTTTCACTGGTGTAGTTAGTACTACGCGCGCTGCCTGTGCACCTATGCTGGCATAAGAATATGAGCCTCTTGAGAAGGTCTCTTTGTTCCAGTCAGCTATATACCATTCCTTTAGCAAATCCAGCACATTTTCAGTGCTTAGCTTAAAGACTGAGGCGAGCGATTCCACAGCAGCCATTATTAAGTCTTCATCCTTCAGCTCACTCATTTTTTTCGCCTTTGGTCCACCCAACCATCCTGTAAGTAAGTTTTCGTTCTTTGGATTCTGTGTCCACCAGGTTGGTATCACCTTTTCGGAAAAAATGAAACCTGCATTGCTCAAATCAGCTTCGCCATTTTCCCAGAATGCTTGCCTGAATTCCATCAGTATCTTGATCACAGAACCGTAGCCTATTTGTTTCGCGGCAGCCATATATTCAGGCAGAGCGGGGGAGAACTGAATATTCCCTTGTTCGCTGCCATCTGCCTGTAATATACTTACCGGTACGGTAACAAGCACTTTTTTGGCTTTATATGTCTGGCCATCGGCTGCAATAATCTTAACCTCATTTTCCCCCCATTTTATTTCGGTAATAGTAGTCGATAATTTCAATACACCGCCTGCCGCGTTAAATTCTTTTTCCAGGTATTCTGTTAGCCCGCCATAGCCGCCATCAATTCTATACCCCGATGTCACGGCTTCTTCTTTCCACTCTTCACGTAGGGCAATTGCACTTGCCTTTTCAGGCTCAGCAGTATCATATCCTTCAGCATAGCTTAACACCGATTCCCTTAGTTCTCTATGTTCCGGGCCGGGAAAGTTTTTTTCTAAAAAATCAACAATACTCATTTCCTCATGCAGTTCTTTAAGCTTCTCCAGCAGCACATCCCAGTCCTCAATAAAGCTCTCCTCCCGTCGTAAACCCTGTTCATCTGCATGCCACATCTCATCTGCAGTTTTATGGTATTTCAATCCTGCTTCCTTCAGCAGGGCGATTGTTACAGGTAGATCACCATGAATGAACTCCGCTCCCATTTCTCTTGGCGTTCCTTCATGCAGGGTATATATGCGTCCGCCTGTTCTTTCCCTGGCTTCCAGTATCAGTACTTTCCTTCCCCCTTCAGTCAGCATTCTTCCTGCCATCAGCCCGCATGCGCCTGCACCTACTATTATTATGTCGGTTTCCATCTATTATATGCCAATTAAAAAAGC
This sequence comes from Flavipsychrobacter sp., assembly GCA_035626755.1. Lineage (GTDB taxonomy): Bacteria > Bacteroidota > Bacteroidia > Chitinophagales > Chitinophagaceae > MKUN01. The sequence goes on along the minus strand of DASPNB010000085.1, from coordinate 3,683 downwards.
CCGTGCAGTACACAGGCTTTGTATCATTGCTTTTCCGTTATTTTTAAATGTCCTCGTCATCATCTTCATCAAGCTCATCTTCGTCAAAGTCTTCTTCTTCAAAATCTGCATCGTCCTCATCAAGGTCTAGCTCTTCATCATCGAGGTCCAGGTCCTCATCATCAATGTCATCTTCTTCATCTTCGTCTTCTTCATCCGCAATCATTACCGGCACAGGCAGCAGATCTTCCTCTAATAATTCAAGTGTCATGTTCAGTATTTTTTTTGTTTTTGTGAATTTAGATTTCCACTTCAAATTACTTCAAGTTTATTATTCAAAAATCAAACCGTCAATATTTTTTCCCCAAGTATTATTTTTTTCTTTGAGGGCAGGCTTTTTATGGATTATTCTCCATTTTTTGGTATCTTCCTCTCTCCCGCCTGCCATCTATCAGTGCCTCATAGTTTACCACGTTTCCTTCAGTATTCAGCACACGTATACTCATTTTGTCGCCCCTGCGGCATATCAGCCCGGGATAGTTTACAGATAGCACAGTAAGCTCGCATTCGCAATCCGAGATCCATTTTATAGATGAACGTACCCAATACCTCTTAAAGTTATAGTACTCAGTCTGGCTCGAGGTAGTTATTACCACGAAGCTGGTGGTATCTGGCACATCCAGTATTTTAAATGACCCCGATTTAAGCACCGCACAGGCCGAATTTTCTTGCTTGTCATCAAAACTCATAACCGCCAGGCAAGTAAATACCAGTACTATAAGTTTGGTAAATTTCAATTTCATAAATTTCTTGTCTAAAATACTATTCCCGTTATTTAACCCCTTGTTACTATTTCCAGTTCTGACATAAAAATACATCGAAATATCGCGTAATAATAATTCTTTTTGATTTGCAGTCAGATACGTATAGATATCCCAAGGCTATCTTAATAACTCGTTATCTGCTTGCAAACCTAATGTTATCCATTGCCCGTTTTCATTGGTGTTTATCTAAAGCTTTCAATATTTGCATGTCTGCAGACACAAACCGTTTTTTTACCGTTCAAATCAAAAAAATATGAAAAATGTACAGACCAAGGCACTAACGCTGCTATTCGTGTGCCTATTATATCTTCCCGTTGCCGCATCTGCTACCTGGTGGAATAACGGTAACGATGGTTGTAACGACGTGCCTCTCGATGGTGGACTTAGCCTGCTGGCTGCTGCCGGTGTAGGATATGGCGCAAAAAAAATCGCCGAGAAAAGGAAAAAAAACCAGGAACAAAAACAAAAATAGATCGTTATGATCCAAGCACAGATTAAAAAGATACAGGAGGTACTACCCGCTAATATCAGGACGTTTCTTATCAGGGCTATTGTCCTGGTGGCAGGCTGGAACCTTCTGTATCATCTGTTGCTGAAACCGGCACTTGTACCTGATCAGCAGCTTACCGATTTCATCGTTTGGGGTTCCGTAAAGTTCCTCGCTATTTTTCACAGCGATGTTGCCGCCGTAGGCAGTAACATATACCTCTACGGGGTTCGTTCCGTAAATATTGACCATCAATGCAACGGATTGGAACTGATCGTACTTTATGTTGGATTTCTGCTTTGCCTTCCTTCGCATTGGCGAAAGATGACGGCTTTTGCGGTCACCGGCATTGCCATTATATGCTTATTGAATATCCTCCGTTGCTCTGCATTGGCCTGGATGTTTCTCAATATGCGCACCGTCGTGGATTTTGCCCACCACTATGCCTTCAAGCTCGTAATTTATGCCGTGGTCTTCTATGGCTGGGTGCTTTACACAAGGAAAACAGTCCGCAAATGAATCATAAGCTCAGAATTTGGTTGGCATTCGCCTCCATAGTTGTCCTTTGCTGCATCGACTATGCTTACTTTACCGAGGGCCTTGGCGCTATTTATATGGATGATCGCACACGCAAACTCGCCCACCTGGCTATTTTGCTGGGCATCATACCTGTTGGCTATTGGGGTTGGCAGTGTCATCCGCTGACTTGGCCAAAAAAGGTGTGGCTATGGTCACATCTGTTATCACTTTCTGCCCTCGTGATTGCCGGGGGGCTATGTTACCTGGCAGGCTTTTACGATGAAGCTTTCCTGAAGAAGATAGGGGATATTCGCCTGTTCTTCTGTAGTCCAGTGCCTTTCTTTGTGTTGAATATACTCTCGGTAATTTCATCACATTTACCCGATGCCGTGAAAAAATAAAGGACATACATTAATGTATGTCCTTTATTTTTTGATGTTATAGTCTATTAATGAACAATGGTTATTTTCTGAGATTGTATCATTTTTTCTGCCTGTATCATCAGGAAGTAAGTACCAGCCGACAAGGCGCTTGTAGTCAGTGTATATTCCCTTACGCCTGCCTGCATATTTATTTCCTGCACTTTCCGTCCTGTCAGGTCAAATATACCTATGGTTCCTGACTGGAATCCTGAAGCAGGCAATGCTACTTTTACATTCTCATCAGCTGGGTTAGGATAGATCCTGGCCTTTTCTATGTTCGGCGTGCCTGCGACACTTGACGGCCAGTTCCTGTCATATACTACAAAGTCGTCAACCGCAGCTTCTACTACACAACCTTGATTGTCGGTAGCATCATTAGCTATAAATTGCAATTGCACTTCGTTTGCAGTTGACAAATAATCCCTTACATTAAATATCCTCCTTCTCCAGCTTTGGTCACTCACATAGGTGTTTTCTACGGAAGGCCAATACATCGCAGTCGGGATGCCTATTTTTACTTCCCATTTTTCAGTACCGGGATTGCTTCCCCTGTTGTTGGAATACCACCTGTAGTATTCTATTATCGGAGTGTCAAACCCTGCGATGTTGATTATCGGGCTCAGAGCTGTTGTCTTACCACCGTCCACATCCGCGGTGCCTACGCCTTGGGTCATATTTGCAGCGTTACCCGTTACCAGGCATTGACCCGATCCGCTCGTATGGTCGGCTCCGGTTTGTGATAACAATACACCTGCAGACGATTGTATGGGTACGGCCTGTATCCACTTTCCTGAAGTAGCAGCATCGGCAGGATTAGAGCCCAGGCCTGCAAAATTACCGATGGTCCAACTGGTGGCGGGACTTTCGAAATGCTCATAACTTTGTCCCAGCAGACGAATACCGAACTGGTAAGGGATATTGCTCTTAGAAGCAGCCACAGCAGCATTAAAGCCGGTCGGGCCATATGCATTCACTATGCTCAGCGTATCACGTACTGCAAAGTAGTAGTCAATTATCTTAGTTCCTGCCTGGGCCGGGATCGTAGCGGTAAAGTTAAGGTTGCCGAGGTCGGTCATTGTAATTGCCGTATAGGCTGTGTTTGGACGAACCCGATACATCAATTGCACGTCTTTTAAGAATGGCTGGTAAGTGATATCCAATGTAGCATTGATTACTACCGGGCCGTTATCCCATTGGTTGTCAACTTCGTTGTGCGTTACTTCAGTTTCGCTCAGCAGGTATATTCCATGTTCAGCAAAGCCCTGCACAATTTCCAGGAAGTGCGGTGTTCCGTTGTTAATGTTTGCATCATCGTCATCCGCCATTAAGGCCGAAATAAGCACATCAAAAAAAACTTCGCCTTCCGTGCCATCAGGTCCATCCGGCGTATCAAACAATGTTTGTGCAAATATTTTTGCCATTGTATCAACATTGCCAATATTCAAACGAACG
>DASPNB010000084.1:0-4368 GCA_035626755.1 Flavipsychrobacter sp. | reverse complement strand
ACTCCATGGAACCAGGTCACCGGGCGAAGGCATACGAACAAATCGAGTTCCTGCCTCATTGCCACGTTCAGCGAACGGATACCGCCACCTATCGGCGTAGTTAGTGGCCCTTTTATCGAGATCAGGTATTCTTTAGCTGCGTCCAGTGTTTCCTTAGGCAACCATTCACCTGTTTGGTTGAAAGCCTTTTCACCGGCCAGTATTTCCTTCCATTCTATTTTGCGCTTGCCACCGTAGCTTTTTTCTATGGCTGCATCCAGCACACGCTTGCTCGCGCTCCATACGTCCGGACCGATACCGTCTCCTTCTATAAAGGGTATGATAGGATTTTCGGGTACATTCAGTTGGTTATTGGCACCCATCGTTATCTTCTGAGAATTCATAATATCTGGCTTAAATTATTTGTGATTTTGCGCGCGAAGTTAAGGCAAAACAGGGTAGGATAGAAAGGAAAATTGTAATAAATACGGTATGCGAAAAGATTAGAATATATACGCTTCACAACTGTATATGCTCCGTAGGAGCTACCGCTTTGTAGCAAACGAAAATAAAAAATGGTCATGCCCCATCGGGGCTACCCAACAGCAGATCATGATGCATCTTCTAGATCTAAAGGATTGTGGTTCCAATCCTTTGCTCCGCAGGAGACTGTCACAGCAGATCATGGTGAATCCTCCGAATCTAAAGGATCGTGGTTCTAATCGCCCTTCTCCAGCGTAAACCCAAAAGAACTCCCCACACCCACCTTACTCCGCACATTTACCGTCTGCCCGTGTGCTTCAATAATATGCTTCACAATAGCAAGCCCCAGCCCTGTACCTCCTATAGCACGGCTGCGGCTCCTGTCAGCTCGATAGAAACGTTCAAATATCCTCGGTAAATGCTCCTCAGCTATTCCTGGTCCTTCGTCAGATACTTCTGTGAAAACATGCTTGCCGTCTATCTCGTATACGCCGGTGGTAATAGTTGCATTCTCAGGACCATACTTAATGGCGTTTTCTATCAGGTTAACAAGTACTTGCCTGATCTTGGTTTTGTCCGCATTTACAGATATCGGCCTCTCTGTTCCTTTTTTTATTTCCAGCTGAACATTTTTCTCCGCGGCACGAAGTTGCATTTCTTCATATACTTCCTTCACCAGTTCCTGCATCACGAAGGTCTCTTGTATGATAGGTATGCGTCCGGACTCCAGTTTTGATATCTCATCCAGGTCGTCTACCAGGTGGGCTAGCCGCTCCACGCTTTTAGCAGCATTGCCCAGGAACTTCTTGTTCACGCTAGGGTCATCGAGTGCTCCGCCAAGAAGGGTGTCCACGTATCCCTGCACGCTGAAGATCGGTGTACGCAGCTCATGAGCCAGGTTCATCAGGAATTCCTTCCTGAACTGTTCGTTGGCGCGCAGCATATCTATCTCGTCTTTTTTCTGGTTGGCCCAGCGTGCCACATCTACGCTCACCTCGTCTATCGACTTCTGTGGTAGTATAGTCTCGTAGAAGAACTCTTCTTTTTTGGTGGCTTTCGTCTGGTATATGAATTTGTATATCAGCTTTATCTTCCTGTAGATGAAACGCTGAAGTGTGTAATGATACAGGTAGTAAATGATAATGAAAGTGACGCCAAATACTATCAGGGGTATATACCATTCCGGCCTGAATACCAGGCTCATCAGGGCGTTTACAGTAGAAATGATCAGCGCTGTAATGAACGATAAGAGTTGGGGAGATAGATTTTTGGCATCGAGGAACGACATACAACACTAAACTACTCCATTTCAAACTTATAACCTACTCCCTTCACGGTGGTTATAAGGTCTATACCCACCTTCTGGCGGATCTTGCGGATGTGTACGTCTATTGTGCGGTCACCTACTATTACGTCGGTACCCCAAACGCGTTGCAGTATCTCGTTGCGGAGGAAAACCCTGCCCGGCTTCGAGGCCAGTAATTGCAGCAGTTCAAATTCTTTCTTGGCAAGCAGGATTTCTGTCCCTTTATATGTTACGGTAAATTTGGTCTTGTTGATCTCCAGGTCGCCGAATACCAGTTTTTGTTCCTGGTCTTCATCCTTTCTGAACCTCCTCAGTGCTGCAGAAATACGGGTGCTCAGTAGTTCCGGTTTTATCGGTTTGGCTATGTAGTCGTCAGCTCCCAGTTTCAATCCTTCTATTTCCGAACGCTCATCGCTGAGGGCTGTAAGAAAGATGATAGCTGTCTGGTCAAATTCATGCATCTGCCTCAGTTCTTTCATGGTCTCGCGGCCATCCTTTACAGGCATCATTATATCCAGTAAAATAAGGTCGGGACGGAAATCTTTGGCTTTTCTTATAGCCTCCATACCATTTTGGGCGGTTGAGATAGCGTAGCCTTTGCTCTTCAGATTGTAGCTTAAGAATTCTACTATATCCGGCTCGTCGTCTACTATCAGGATTTTACCCGGTAATACTTCCATATTTGTTTCCTGCAATTCGGACACAATATTAGAATTAATGCGTGTTAACAATGAGAAAAGCCACGTTATCTAATTGTTACCAATTATGATACGTGGCTTTAATTTACAACTATTTCCAGCCTTATTTCAGCGTCACGTTTCCCGCGCCTATTTTATAGCCTTCATTGAATATTTCTATCCTGTAAGCACCCTTCTGGTAGTTACTTCCCTGGTGCCAGTCTACGGTCACATTGCTCACCGGTTGTCCTGTGGTCAAAGCCACTTGTTTGGCCAGTGTATAGTTCAGCGAAGACCCATCAGAAAGCTGTGTTACCCCCGATCCGTAGGCTGCATTGCTCAGCGCATTTCCATCAGGTCCTGTTATACGCAGGAAGATGTCTTTGTTGCCGCTTTCGGCTATACGGTTCTCATCTATGTCAAAGGTGATCCGCATCAGGTCTACGCGCTTAGCCTTTTCTGTAGTGCTTTCTTTTTTGCCTCCTTTACGCAGGTCTATTGGTGCCATGCGTATGTTCGATGCATGCAACACAGATCCTACTTTTTTCAGCGCGATATTTTGTGTTACAGTGGAGTCTCTTTCCTTGGCTAATACCTCGTTTTTGTTGCTCAGGTCCGTGTTCTCCGTTTCCAGCTGGGCTATGCGCTCTTCATAGTCCTTGGTAGTGGTCTGCAGGCGGGCTATCAGCGTACGTGCCTTAGCCAGGTCACCTTCTGTGGCATTCTTGTTCTTCAATATGCCGGAGATCTCCGATTTCAGCTTGGCTACTTCCCCGTCCTTATCCTTTATCAGGCTGTCCATCTGCATGTTCTTGCTGGTCAGCTCGTCCAGGCGGCGGAGGGCATCGTCAAAGTCTTTTTGTACAGCCTCGTTGGTCAGTTCGGCTGTCTGCAGTTGCTCGGTTGTGGTCACTACCTTCTCTTCGGCTTTGTCCTTAGATACATACAGGTATATGCAAGCGCCCAGCAGCACTGCTATCACTACCCAGTAAACAGTGGTGCTTTTACGTGGTGGTGGCGTATTGTTCGGTTGATTCTGCGGCCTGTCCTGCGACAGTGGATTATTTAATTCCTGGCTCATAAATAATTACTGATTAGTTGATTAATTTCGATTTTTGTGACACATAGATATATTATCCCATTTTATAATGGAACAGCTCAAGCATATCCTGTTTATAGACATAGAAACCGTGCCATGCGTACCCGAATTTAATTCGTTAAGCGAAGCTCTGCAATTAGAATGGAAGAAAAAAGCAAAATATCTTAAATCTTCCTCTGGTGACCTTGCCGAGCCCGACCAGCTTTTTTTCGACCGGGCCGGTATATTCTCAGAGTTCTCTAAGGTAGTTTGTATATGCGTGGGCATGCTGGTATCAAATGGCGATGGCTGGCAATTGCGTATGAAGTCGCTCTCAAATGATGACGAAAAAGTTTTGTTAAACGATTTCTGCGTTCTCCTTACGCGCTTTCAGAAGAGCTCCCCAGACCTCAGGTTTTGCGGGCATAATATCAAAGAATTCGACATCCCCTTCCTTTGCCGCCGTATGGTGATCAATGGTATGGAGCTTCCTTCCTGCATGCAGCTCTCCGGCAAAAAGCCCTGGGATATCACGCATATCGATACCCTGGAACTCTGGCGCTTCGGCGACTACAAGCATTTTACTTCGCTGGCATTGCTGGCCGCGGTTTTAGGTATACCTTCGCCCAAAGAAGATATAGACGGCAGCATGGTGGGCACTGTGTATTGGAAAGACAAAAACCTCGCAAGAATAGCCAAATATTGCCTGGGCGATGTGCTCACCACCGCAAAAGTATTTTTAAGACTGAAAGGCTACCACGGTATCGACGCGGAACCGGTGATAGTAACAGAATAGCGAAAGACGCATGACGGCAGACCTCAAGAAATTATTTCAATCCTTACAG
>DASPNB010000083.1:0-3897 GCA_035626755.1 Flavipsychrobacter sp. | reverse complement strand
GGATAACTCGTTCACAAATTGAGTAATTCCGGGATTGTGAGCGACTATAAAAACTGTTTTCACCTCATCTTTTACTTCATAAAGTGTTTCTTCAAACACCTGCGGAATACAGTGGTAGAGCTTATCTACCCACTGTATCTTGTCAATGTCATAGCCCATTTCCTTCGCTATTTTTTTGGCGGTCTGTTTCGCTCTTTTAGCGGGACTTGCTATCACCAGGTCAGGGGTCACGCCCATTTTCTTCAGCCGTTCGCCCATCATGGGTGCATCATGCTCACCTCTTTCGTTGAGCGGCCTTTCAAAATCACTTTGCAGTGGATTGGCCCAGCTCGATTTTGCATGGCGTATCATTACCAGCCTTCTTTTCATACTCACTGTTTCTTATAAAATTTTAAACTTAGTTCTTTGCCATCAAAAACAGCATAGCTGTCGTAACGTATCCAGTCACCCAGGTTGATATATTTGCTGTTCTCCTGCAACTGGTATTCCACCGCTATATGCCTGTGCCCGAAGATGAAGTAATCAACATGTTCGGTCTTTAGCTTTTCGTAGGCAAATTGCACCAACCACTCTTTGTCGGGCCCCAGGAATTTTTCTTCTTCACCGTCCACGTGCTTTGGGCCCAGCCTGCTAAGCCAGCCGGCCATGCCTACGCCTGTATCGGGGTGCAGCCTGCGGTAGAGCCACTGTGAAACAGGATTGCGCAACACTTTTTTCAGCATTTTGTATCCCAGGTCGCCGGGACCGAGACCGTCTCCATGTGCAACGAAAAATTTCTTTCCGTTAAAGTTCCGCACTATAGGGTTGTGGTGAACAGATATGTTTAGTTCCTGTTCGAAATAGCCGCGCATCCACAAGTCGTGGTTGCCCGTGAACGCTTCTATGTGTATGCCTGCATCGCTCAGCTCAGCAAGTTTTCCCAGGAAGCGGGTATGGCCTTTAGGCACTACATTCTTATATTCAAACCAGACATCGAAGAGGTCGCCCACCAGGTAGATCTCCTGTGCATCGTGCTTTATTTCATCCAGCCATGCACAGAAACGTTTCTCACGTGCCAGGCTGCTTTCGCGGTCGGGTATGCCGAGATGAAGATCGGAGGCGAAGTAGACTTTTTTACCTTCTGGCAGGTCCATTAATTGGGGAGATGGATGGGCAAATCTACTGAAAATAAAGGCATTTTGTATTAAAAAGGTGATAGCAGGGTTGCATGATCGTGGACGTCTTAGAGTTGCATGAATTTTAAGGATCTTTTACAGAGTTGGGCTGTCCCCGACCACCTGAAGATGAATTAAGTGTACTAACTTTAGAGGTATGAAAACCATTTTTTCCCTATTCGTGTTTTGTCTTTTTGCCGGCGGCGCGGCAAATGCCCAAGAACAGTCAAAGAATGACGGTGCCGGATCGCGCACGACGATCTTTGTGCTGGGAGGATATGGATATACCAACCGGCCAACCCAGGCTTATATTGAACTAGATGAGATTGTAAGCAAGAAAAATAAGACCGCGCTCTCAGCCTGGCTGGGGTCCGGCGAGCTGGTGATGCAGCTCTATGCGATAGAAGGCTATAAAAGACTGGGCAGTGAGATCGATGCAGCTACCAGGGAGCAAATATCATTGGTGCTGAATAATAGGGGGAGTGTTGCGACCGCAAACGGTTGTATGGTGAGTCGCAGTTCTGTACAGCAGATAGCTGAGAAGAACGGCTATTTCAGGCTTTTAGAAAAATAAAGATATTACTCCATAAAGAATTTTTTACTGACTATCCGTCCTTCGTCACAACCTGAAATGTCGTAGTTTTATAAGGATGAAACGTGTTTCAGGTACTATTATCCGCCTATTGCCTGCCATTTGTATATTTCTATTCTTGGCAATTACTATAACTCAAAACGGGTACGCTCAGGAAACTCTATTGAAATCGCTGGAGAAGAAAAGCTTGCAAGGGTTGAAAGCGTATATCAAGGACGAAAATAAAGTCAAAAATTGCGATGCGGGAGAATGTAAAGCCTTTATTAGGTTCGATCGGGAAATATTAAGAGGATACCGGGAAGTATGGGGCGATTACGTAGATTTTGACAGGGGTTATGAACTGAGACTTATTGCAAAAGGCAACGCTCTCATTTACTGGAGACTGGATACCGTTAATGAAAAGTGGGAATCAAGAACAAAAGATAGTTTTATCGACAGGAAGGAGTATAATCGCTTTCTTCAAGAATACCGCTCATTTTATGGTGTGTCTCTAAATGAAAAAGAGTTATTCATATCTCCACAATTTGCACTGGGTGGTTGTGGTGAAGGCGGTTATTTACCGGACATGTATGAGGCAATGGATTCATTGGTCTCAACCAAAAATATCCCGGTGTTGGTTCAGTGGTTACGGTCAGTTAACATTGAAACGCAGCTTTACGCTATTGAAGCTTACAGTAAGTTAGCATTGTCGTTGAGCGCTGATGAAAAGAAGATCATTTCGTATATTCTATCCAAGGACGCAATGGTACATTCTTGTGATGGTTGTGATACAAGCGACCGAAGTGTAAGAAAAATCGCCAATTTGAAAGGCTATGTCCAACTACTCGGGCTATAAAGTTTCATCCTCCAAACACCTATTGTATAAGGCTTTTCACCTTTCCGCTCATACGATAAAAAAATAAAATTTGGAACTTTGAAATCCACGCCCATATATTTGCACCAGTTCTTTTAACGATCACTTATCAAGAAAGGCAGAGGGAAATGGCCCAATGACGCCTTAGCAACCGCTCTACAGCAATGTAGCGAATGGTGCTAACTCCATCCTGAACCGAAAGGGGCAGGAAAGATAAGCAGACGCAATAGTTTGACCTCATTTCCGCATAGCGGGTGAACATACTTGAAGCTCCTCTGTTTATCAGTGGAGCTTTTTTTATACCCCCAGCCCCCTAAAGTGGAGCGGGTATAAATGAGCTTTGCTGGTAAAGCTTTCTGATAGTGGTTTTAAAACACAGTAATCAATTTTAAAACTTTATAAAACTTCAGAAAGATGAGCAAAGCAACCAAACTGATCCACAGCATTCCCGTAGATGAACTGACAGGATCTATCTCCGTTCCCATTTACCAGACATCCACTTTTGTGCAGGAAGCCCCCGGAGTGAACAAGGGCTACGACTATGCCCGTAGCGGTAATCCTACGCGGGCAGTACTCGAGAATTTAATTGCAGAACTGGAAGGCGGCACCACCGGCGCGGCCTTCGCCAGCGGACTGGCTGCAATTGATGCAGTGGTAAAACTGCTGAAAAGCGGCGATGAGATATTGGCGGTGGACGATATCTATGGTGGCGCTTTCAGGCTGTTTACCCATGTGTATCAGAAGTTCGGCATTATGATCAACTATGTGGATACAACTGATGCGAGCAACGTACTTGATGCGATCACGCCCAACACTAAGCTGATATGGCTGGAGACGCCAACCAATCCCACTTTAAAGGTGAGCGATATTGCAGCCATTTCGCAAATAGCAAAGCAGCACAATATTCTCCTATGTGTTGATAACACTTTCGCTTCACCGGCTTTGCAGCAGCCGATAGCGCTTGGCGCCGACATAGTAGTGCATAGCGCTACCAAATACCTCGGCGGACATAGCGACCTGATAGCGGGACTTGTTGTAACAGCTACAGAGGAACTAGGCGCAGAGGTCAGGTTTATACAGAATGCAAGCGGTGGTATACAATCCCCGCACGTTAGCTGGCTGGTGATACGCGGCATTGAGACGCTGCACCTGCGTGTTCAGCAGCACTGCCGCAACGCACAGGTGGTGGCAGAGTACCTGCAATTACATCCTGCTGTAGATAAGGTGTATTACCCCGGCCTTAAGACACATCACAACCACGAGATAGCTGCGAAGCAACAAAGCGGTTTTGGCGGCAT
>DASPNB010000082.1:0-5273 GCA_035626755.1 Flavipsychrobacter sp. | reverse complement strand
GGATTTTTAAAGAAGTACATCTCGTCTATCTGCCCAAATGGAAGTCTGCAATGAATTGCCTTTCGGCGGGTTGGGATCAGACCCCCTTGCAGGTGATGTATTTCCGTTCTGCTGAAATGCAAGCCTTACTCAATAATATTTTAAGCAAGCACAGGTTTGATGCAGTACACATTCAGCACCTGCGCATGTCACCCTACCTTGCCGAGCGCCAGGATATTCCCCGGATACTGGATCTGCCGGATGCCTTTTCCCTCTATTGGGAGCGCCGTAAAAAGATAAAGCGTGGTCTTGCCCGCAAGAGTTTTGAAAGCCTGGAGCAAAAGCGGGTGCTTAAATATGAGCAGATAATGAAGAAGTACGACATGTCGCTTGTATGCTCTGCTGAAGACATGGAGTATCTCAAAAAGTTACATCACCTGGATAATATCCGCTTACTGCCCAACGGGGTAGATCTTGATACCTTCTATCCCCGCGATCACGACTACAGTCACAATAAAACCCTGCTCTTTACCGGTAATATGGACTACGCGCCCAATGTGGATGCTGTAGTCTATTTCGCCCAGGAGATATTGCCAACTGTCCGGAGAAAATTTCCGCAGGTGAGATTTGTTATTGCCGGTCAGCGGCCTGTTAGCAAGGTTTTGGAGCTGGCAAGCGACCACGTTATCATTACAGGTTTCGTAGAAGATATAGCTGAGGTCTATAATTCAGCAAGTATAGTAGTAGCACCTCTTCGCTTTGGTGCAGGCACACAAAACAAGGTGCTCGAAGCCATGGCTATGGGTATTCCCGTGGTTTGCTCTAACATAGGCTTCAAAGGACTTGGTATCACTAGCGGTGAAGGCGCCATCATGCAGACCGAGCCGCGAGCCTTTGCTGAAAGTGTAATTCTGTTACTGAATTCTGAAGAGGAAAGAAAGAGAGTAGGGCAGAAAGGAATTGAAGTCATTAAAAACAATTTCGGCTGGGATGCCATTGCAGATACACTCGCCGGCTACCTTGAGGAAGTTGCCCGCAAATAATTACCGGGTTCCCCTGTTACTGTTGCTATTGTTGCTGCTGTCCGGTACATAAGGTTCAGGTCCTATCATTCTTCGCTTCTTATTGCTATTAGTAAAGAAGTCATCTAGGCCGTCAAAGCTTTTTCTCCACGATAGTCCCAGGCCACCTCGTTTCAGGTTCTTATCCGAGAGTACATCGTAACTACTGGTTCTAAATAAGTTCAGACGAAGGCTTCCTTTTTCATTCAGCAGCCATTGCAGGCGGAAGTCACCGGCGAGGTTAAATGTGTTAGATGTTGCAGTACCGGAGCTAGGTCTTCCCCAGTCATACGATCCGCCTACTTCCACTACCAGCCTGTCTTGCAGGAAGTTTTGCGACAGTTTTCCCGTAAGCTCATTGCGGCTTACACCACCGCTGGAGGGATCACTAAGGTTGTAGTTCTTATACTTTAAGTCGATAGACACGTTAGGATTACCCAATAGCTTGTTCACTATATTGGTAAGCTGCGACGAAGCTGTAGAAGAGAGAATATCACTGACATTATTAATTGCCACACCCACAGCCGAAGAACCTGATGACAGGCCCTGGGGGGAGATAAACGTATTCACTAGCAACAGCGTTGCCACCTGGTCCAGCAGTTCGCGGTCATTCTTGTTTATTGTTTTCAGCTTTTCGTATGCTAACGTACCCATCGACCTTGTTTCCTGCAGGTCAAGACCGAAGCTTAGTTTTGGCTCTTCCAGCGAGCCACGCATATGGAGTATTACATCTACATTCTGCGGCGTTTTGGCATCACGGGCCTCGTCCTCACTAAGGGTTTGCTTTTCGCCTTCCATCAGCAGGTCATAGAGCCTTGCCTTGGTAGTATAGACACCTTCCACGTTCAGAGTGGTTTGAGATACAGGCCCCTTAAATGATATCCTGCTTCCCTGGTTCAATATGAACATTCTCCGGAATGCCAGCTCGTTAAAAGTGAACGTATAGCTGCCCTTTTCCAGCAGGTAGTCGCCGTACATCGTTACGTCTCCGCCTATTGGTATATTTATTTTCAGGTTGCCATAGCCCGCGCCGTTGATGGCATCACCCGTACTTGGGTCTATCACCATGGTAATTTCACCTTCAGGCGTCAGGTTGGCATTAATAACCATCGTCACCTTGTTGGTGCTTTTCTTTACGGCGTGTTGTTGCACCTGCCCATACTGCTTAAAGCTGATGTAATTGTAGGTGCCCACGTCCGATCCCTGGTCTACAGGAAGGAAGAGGTGTGATTTCTTTATCGGCGTTGCGGTGATATCTATCTTAATGTTGTTCGGCGGTCCCGTAACATTAAAGCGATCAATCTTGGCAGTAAGGTTACCATAGAACACGGAGCTCTCATAGTCCTTCAGCTTAATGACCTCGAATTCCTCAGCCTTCATAGAGAACGACAGTCTCATTTTCTCAAATCGGTCGTGGGTGATGATGCCGCTCAGCTCGGCTATATTGTCGTTAGGATCGTAAACGTTTACGTCTCCTATGTCTATTTTCTTTTCGTCAATTTTAATGGTTGCCTCCGGTATCCTGTATTTCAGCCCGAGGAATTCTACTTTGGTGGCCACCTTGCTCAGGTAGATAGTGCCTTTAATATCCGGAACCTGCCCGGTTCCTCCTATAGCTATTTCACCGCTTACGGTGCCTTCTATATCGCTCAGGTAACCCGACATAGCTGCCTCTGCCCAGGAAAGGGGAGCGTTGAAGAAACGCACACCTCCATCCAGCCTTTGGCTGCTGGTGCTGTCGCTTCTCACTTTACCGAAGAAGTTCACCGATGCGTTGCCATTATAGATGCCGCTTTCAGGATCAAGGAACAGCCCTTTTTCTTCATCAAAGTAGCCGCTCACTATTACGTTGCCCAGGGTATCACCGGCTAGCTTTATATCAGAGCCTCTCAGCTTTGCAGCAAAGTACCGGCTCCTGAACATATTGTCTATCCTTAGATCACCATTCACACGCCCTTCCGGTTCATATTCATCCAGCCCGGCTACTGCACCCACTTCCTGAATATCCAGGTTCTCTACTTTTATGTTCAGCGATTGTTTGGTTAGTTCGTCCAGCGAGTTTACCGAAATTTTTTGCAGTCCGGACTGCAGGTATAATCCACTCACATACAGGTAGTCATCGCTAAGGATGATATTGCTTCCACTGGGTATTTCCCACCTGTTTTTGTTCAGGAAGAATTCTGACGGCAGCATAGTTACATACAGTGAATCACCGCTCGCATATGCCCTGCCATTCAGGGTGGCGGTACCATAAGAGCCTTCTGAGGTAGTTGCTACAGTAAACTCTAATGAATCATTTCCTAAAGTAGTATTAAGTCGCAGCGTTCCGTCCAGTACGCTGTCGCCTACTACTATATTGCTTACGCTGCCATTAAGTGCCAGTTTGCGGAAATCACCCTCGCCGTTCAGTTCAATATTGTTCATACGCACAGAACCGATAGCTCCGCTTGCAGTTTTCAGGTTCAGAGTTAATTGTTGCGTATTAGTGTTCAGCGATCCGCTCACTATGGTGTTGTCAAAGCCTGTCACCGAGGGGGCTACCACAGCCAGCATACTGTCTATCACTTTCGTTGTGAGCGTGAAGCTGATATCTTGCGGAGGTGCGGCTTTAGTAGGAGGGTCTATATAATTAGGCAGGTAACCATATACATAATACTGTACGGAATAAGGCAGGCTGCTGAGTTCAAAGTTGCCCACTATCCGGGCACTCACATCATTACTCTCAACTACCAGTAGTTTCTGGTCATTCTCTATCGAGGAGTTGACATATATAGAGTCCACATCCAGCTGGTGACCATTCCTGGTCAGGTTAATGTTGTACAATCTTGCATAGCCTATAAAGTCATCTATGTTGGTTCCTGTTGCGTTCAAATCAAAGTCAGCAACCAGGGTCATAGAATCTTTAGTCAGGTTAATAGCCTTCAGGTTGCTTGATAGTACGTTGGCTGTTGCATTTATTTTAGGCAGGTTGTCATTAAAATCAAAGCTGCCGTTAAAGCCCATGGCGAGGTTCTGGTCATCTACCAACAGTTTACCGTCAAATCTCTTCTTCGCCAGTGTTCCCTCCGCGTAAATGTTCTTATACTGGTACTTGTTATAGGTAATGTGGCCTATGGTTGCGTTAATATCAATCTGTGCTATTGCCGGGTCAAAGGAAGTGCCCTTCACTGTTCCTTTAAAGGTGAGTGTACCAAGGTCTGGCTGCCTGAGTAAAGCTCCCAGGTTAAAGTTCTCTGTGCTTACTGTTCCCGAATAAGCGGCAGTATTGGTATTGAAGTTGGGTATGTTCAGTTTGATATCTGATGTAATAGTGCCGAGATTGGTGCTCAGAATTCCATTTGCAGCAAAGCTTTCTATGTATCCTTTATAATTGCCTTTAAAGTACACATAGCTCAATTTCTCCAGCGCTATGTTAGGATCGTTCCTCAGGCCCGGAGCATACTTTATAATGCCCTCTCCGGTGGTGATCAGTTCGCCATTGCTGAAGTCTATAAAGGTCATTTCTATGTCCGGCAGGCCGGTCATTCTCAGGTCGCCCTTCACTGTACTTCTTCCATCCGACAAGAACAGATTTTTACCTTCTATGTCAAACACGCTTCCTTTTATATCACCGCTTATGTCCAGCAGGGTAGGGAACTCTCTCAGAACCGGGGCAAAGTAGGCTACGTCCCTTGAGTCTATCTGCGACTTTTTGAAATGTGCTTCCATCCGCACATTGGTAATGTAATTATTGAAGTCGGGGAAGCGATGGTAGCGCATTGCATAGTAATCCTGCAATACACTATTATTGGTTTCAAGATATAGGTCTTCACAAATAGATGCCACAGGTGATACCGTAACCTTAGCCCGGAGTTCCTTCACATCCAGTCCGCACCTTTCCTTCGCCGACAGGTGTTTGATATTGCCATGCAGTGTATCGCCTTTTATCCATATGTTCTCAGCGTCCAGGTTAATGGTGCTGATGCCCAGGTGCGAAGGATCAAACTCATCAGGTATCGCAGGCCTGCCGGAAGATGTAAGGAAAAACGCACAGTTCTCCAGCGATAAGTTGTCGAAATTAATGTCCCACTTGTCGGGGTTGAATGAGGTAGTATCTGTTGGCTTACGTTGCTTTACTCTCGGTGGTCTGCCGCCTTCATAGTCCCTGATGTTAAATGCGAAGCCTCTTACGGCCAGCTCATCTATATCGATCTTCTTTTTCTTCAGGTCCAGTTCATCAGCATCCAGCTGCAG
>DASPNB010000081.1:0-2118 GCA_035626755.1 Flavipsychrobacter sp. | reverse complement strand
ATCACCGGCTTTGGTAAAGGGGAAAAAGTCTGATGAACTGCACAACGGGCTTCTTTGCCTAAAGGGCGGCAACCTGGAAGAGGAAATAAAACAATCCGGGCTGGACGCGCAGGCATGGAGCGTACACGATATTTTCGAAGAGCCCTACTTTGAAGAAAAGTATGCTATCTACGTATCTAAATAGCTGTTCTCTCTTCAGCCTTTAGTTTTCTGTCCACAACGAACGGGGCGAACGGCAGCAGCGAAGCAATGAATATCAACGCCGCCTTGCCAAATTTCCAGCCATAGTTTTGCCAGCATTGTACCAGCAGGATGGCATATAATATGAACAGGATGCCATGCGCCCAGCCGGTGTATTTCACGGCTTCAGGCATATCGGCCATATACTTCAGCGGCATGGCTATAAACAACAACAATAAATAAGAGACGCCCTCCAGCACCGCCACCTGGCGAAAACGCTTCAACAATTGATGATTCATGTCTGCAAAGATAAGGGGGTGGGGCCGGCTTTCTGGGTATAAGTTCTTTAATCCCCGATTAAAGCCTTGATTGTCATAAAAATATTGTTCAGAATACCTTAACATATGGCACAATAATTGCTTATTTTTACTGTTATAATTCAAAAACAACACCCTATGAAAAAGTCAATACTGTATCCCGGACTCGCTGCAATATTATTCTCCTTTGCATGCAATAAGAATGAGAAAGGCATGAAGGATAACAACCTGCAGGCCGAGGTCTATTTAGACCTTTCTGATACAACAGGCAATTATTTCGACGGGTTCTATCCCGAAGAAGTAGACAAAAAAGCCGTGCTCGGCCGGGTATTGTTCTACGACAAGCAGCTATCTGTAAACAACGCCATAGCCTGTGCCAGTTGTCACAAACAGGAATTCGCTTTTTCAGACAATGTAGCTTTCAGCCGTGGCTTCGAAGGCCGCCTTACAGGCCGCAACTCTATGGCGATCCAGAATTTCGGTAACGGCGCCCCGGGCAATATGTTCAACAGGTTCAACAGCGGCTTCCTGTTTTGGGATGGCCGCGAGACCGACCTGGTTAATCTTGTTTCCAGGCCGATACTCAACCACGTGGAGATGGGTATTTCTGACGTAGACGTATTGCCGGCAAAGCTGGCGAACGTAGGATATTACCAGGGACTTTTCAAAGACGCGTATGGTGATGACGAAATAACTATGGATCGCATAGCGGAAGCTATGGCGCTGTTTATGAACGCCATAGTTTCGAGCGAGACGCATTTTGACAAATGTATGGACCAAAAAGAGGAATTTACCGCTATGGAATTGATGGGCCTGCAACTCTTCCACAAGAAGTACAATTGCGCTTCCTGCCATACGGTAGAAGAAGGTTCTTATCATTCCAGCCTGTTTGCCAATATCGGGCTCGACGCTCAAACAAAGGATGCGGGTGCGGGTGTAATAGGTGTTGCTGAATTTCCCCAGGGCTCTTTTAAAGCACCCAATCTGCGAAATGTGGCGCTTACAGCTCCGTATATGCACGATGGCAGGTTCAATACGCTGAATGATGTAATTGATCATTATAGCCAGGGCATACAAAACCATCCCGAGCTTGATGTTCGGCTGAGGGATGGGAACGGCGGTCCCATGAGGATGAACATAAAAGATGAAGAGAAGCAGGCTATTGTAGCTTTCCTGAACACGCTGACAGACTATACAATGATTACCGAACCGAAGTATTCCAATCCGTTCAAAACCAGATAACCAATTATATACTTACTTATGCTTAGACAAAGCTCTATGATGGCGGCCGTAGCCGCATGTCTTTTTGCAACCACAACTTTTGCCCAGGAAGGATCCGATTCGCAAACGCCTATGGCCTACATTGAGCCTGCGCCCAAAACATTCGAGCACCAGGTGGGTGTACAGGCCAATGAACTGATACGGCAGGTGTTCAACTTCAATAATAATGGCAGCAGTGCGCTGAATAATCCTTACCTGTTTACCTACTCGCTCAACTGGAAAAAACCGGGCATCGGTATACGCCTGGGTGTTGGCCCTGATTTCAGGAGCTTTAAAGAAGATAATGGCGTGGTGCAACAAGAAAATAATATCAATGTGCTCAACGCGCGTTTCGGTATCG
>DASPNB010000080.1:0-2056 GCA_035626755.1 Flavipsychrobacter sp. | reverse complement strand
CGCCCGTTCCATAGAAGACGGCGGTAAAATATACATTAAAGACAATCACCTCTACCAGGTAGAAAATGGCAAAGGGATACACATCATTGACATCTCCAATCCGGCCAGCCCGCAAAAGCTGAAATTCATCCGTTGCTACGGTGCGCTGGAGCTGTCTATCATGGATCATTATCTCTACTCCAACAATGTAAATGACCTGGTGATCGTAGATATCGCCGACATGAACAACATACGCGAGGTAGGCCGTAAAACGGCACAGCTGAATCTCGTAACTACCACCCCTCCGGGAGATGGCTATTTTGAGTGCCCCGACCCGGAAAAAGGAACCATCATTGGCTGGGAACAAAAACTTTTACATAACCCCCGCTGCAGGCGATAAAAACACATACAGAACATGAAAAATATATTTATCTCCATACTCTGCGCTCTCTGCCTCTGGGGTTGCAGTAAAGACACCAACAGCAAGCCCTCGGGCTCTACCAATAGTACCGGCAGCACCGGAACCAGCGGACAAGGGGGTTCTCTTGCACGCTATACCATAGCCCAAAACCACCTGTACATAGCCGAATCCCAGAAGCTGAAAGTATTCTCGCTTGCCAACCCCGCTGATCCTCAAATGGTAAAAGAGATCGTGGTAGGGCAGGATATCGAGACCATATACTGCTACGATGACAAGCTCTTCATGGGCTCTATGAACGCTATGTACATTTATTCTATTGCCAACCCATCCAGCCCGCAGTTCCTGGGCGATGCCAGCCACGTCCGCGCCTGCGACCCGGTGGTGGCTAATGACGCTGTGGCGTACGTAACGGTGCGCAGCGGCTCAGCCTGTGGCGGCACTACCAATGCTCTTTACGTTTATGATATCTCCAATGTACTCATTCCCCAGCAGAGAAAAGTAATTGCTCTAACCGGTCCCTGGGGCCTTGGGCTCAAGGGCGACCGCTTGTACGTTTGCGACGGTGGTGAGGGGCTGATGGTTTACGACATATCCAACGCCGAATATCCTTCTTATATCAAAAAGATCAGCGGCGAGATATTCTACGATGTGATAGCTGTAAATAATGAGAATTTACTTATCTGTATGATCGAGGGCGGAATGGCTATTTACGAAGTGAATGGCGACAACCTCACGCAATTGGCTAAAATAGTTAACTAAGGAGTTTCATATTGGTTTTTGTTGGCAGGGACGGGGCGAAAGCCTTGTCCCTGTTTTATGTAAGCTATTTTCCAAGCGTCAATATTTGTTTTTCGTTCTGGCCCCATTTTGTTGGAAGCTGCACAGGATTATCATTTACAGTGCAGCTGAAACCATCTACGCACCGGTCGGCTATACCGGCGGTGCCCGTTGTTTTATTTTTCTCGTTGTAACGGGCCAGGTTCGCAATGTGAAAGGTTCTACCTGCAAGAGGAAATTCTATTATCCAGTCGTTCTCCGGCATTATGCGTAAATCTATGTGGCCAAATAACTGCATGTAATTTGTAGCGCTTATCTTTCGTGTTTCAAGAGGGCTGTGAAAAGCATTGTATTTCGGGTACTTCCTTACAATTATTTCGGCCAGTTCAGTTGTGTCGAAGCCTGAAGGCATAACCTGGAGCGCCTCTTGTGAGCAAAGCTTTTTTCGGCAACTGCCTAACGCTACAATTGTGATAAAAATCAGGTAAAGGATTTTAGGCATTGGATTGGAGTTTAGGGTTAATATTGAACTATAAATCAATTCTTACTTCATTATTTTAATTTCCGTGGCAGTTCCTGTGCCCACATTGTAGCCGGTGGGGTTTTCCCCCGCTACGTCGTTGACGGTATAGTTAATGCCGTCCTGACAAGCATCTCTTTCTCCCGAAATACCCGGAATTCTTCCCTTTTCTCCATCGTCGTCGTTTTTATATGCTATGTCCCTGATCTTATAACTTGTGCCTGCAAGTGGAAGTTCCAATATCCAGTCGTATTCAGGGTAGGCGCGTATGAGCTGACTTTTTTCAAAGCGGGCGTTCGCGGTAGAGTCTTGCTGTTTTTCTTCCTCGCTTATAACGGTGCCAAACCCGGTAGCCTTTT
>DASPNB010000079.1:0-2265 GCA_035626755.1 Flavipsychrobacter sp. | reverse complement strand
ACCCCACATTTCGGCTTTGGGCGGCTTTAGCGTTGCCATGCCTACTAATGATATTGCCTTTGCTATCCAGAACCCTTCGCTGATGAGGCCGGGCCTGCACAACCAGCTTGGCCTTAACTACAACAGGTACTACGCCGACATAAACATTATGAACCTGGCCTATGGCTACCACTCTGAAAAACTTAATACTTCTTTCGTCCTGGGTGTACAATACCTGGACTATGGCAAGATGACTGTTACAGATGCAATCGGCAATACCTATGGTGATTTCACACCTGTCGACTATGCAGTATCTGTTGGTGCCTCGCGTCAATACAAAGAGCACTGGCGCTACGGTGCGGCTTTGAAGTTCGCGGGCTCTTCCATGTTCGATAAGAGCGCCATGGCCCTGGTGGCTGATGTCGGAGTTAATTACTACGACACTACTTCTTTGCTCGATATCGGGATCGTTGCTAAGAATATGGGTGTAATGCTGAAGAAGTACAACACAGGCATAAGCGAACCCCTGCCTTTCGATTTGCAGATAGGGATATCCAAACGTTTTCAACACATACCACTCCGTCTGTTCACTACCATCCACCATTTGTACGAATGGGATATCCGTTACGACGATCCTGCCATGCAGCAAACATCTACCCTCATAGGTGCGGACTCTAATACCAAAGAAAAATCCTATTTCACCGATAAGCTGTTCCGTCACTTTATTTTCGGTACAGAGCTCACGATCGCAAAGAGGATAACACTTACCGTAGCCTACAACCACCTTCGTCGCGGCGAGTTAGCTTTGCAGGATAAAAAAGGTGCCTCGGGCTTCTCCTTCGGTGCGGGTATAGACCTTAATAAATTCCAGGTCCACTACGCCCGTTCCTACTATCACGTGGCCGGCGCCTACAACGAATTCGGCCTCAACATGGCCCTCAACAGGCTCCTCGGCCTCGGCGATTTCGGCGACAAAATAAACTGGTCCAAACAATACCCTAACTGGTAAAAAATAAAAAGAGATAAAACCGACGCCCCTCCTGCTTGTCCCGCTAGCAAGCGGGAGCAGGGGGGAGACAGAATTTGCAGCTTGTCTGCAAATTCAGAGGAGGGAGACACAGCGGGCGAGCAGAAGTAACCAGGCTAATTAAACTTCAACAGCAAAAAACCAACGTGACTCTCCCCCTGGCAGGGGGGAGACAGAATTTGCAGCTTGTCTGCAAAGTCAGGGGAGGGGAACACAGCGGGCGAGCAGAAGTAACCAGGCTAATTAAACTTCAACAGCAAAAAACCAACGTGACTCTCCCCCTGGCAGGGGGGAGACAGAATTTGCAGCTTGTCTGCAAATTCAGAGGGGGGAACACAGCGGGCGCGCAGAAACAACCAGTCTAATTAAACTTCAATAGCAAAAAAAAATACACAACGACTCCCCTCCTCGCAGGGAGGGGTGGCCGAGCGCAGCGAGGCCGGGGTGGGTGGCAGCGGGTGAGCACAAGCAACCGGGCAGAAAACCCACCAGCAAAAAAAACAGCCTCCCCACGGGAAGCTGTTTTCTATATTTCCTTACAAAAAAATTAAACCTCAAACCTGTCCAGGTTCATTACCTTATCCCAGGCCGCAACAAAATCGTTCACAAATTTTTCACCCGCATCAGCACTGCCATACACTTCGGCCACAGCCCTCAGTTCTGAGTTAGAGCCCAGTACCAGGTCTGCCCTCGTCGCTGTCCATTTTACTTTGCCCGTTGCGCGGTCGTAGCCTTCATATAGTTCCTTGTCGGCATCTACTGCCCTCCATCCTGTACTCATATCCAGGAGGTTAACAAAGAATTCATTGCTAAGTTGTCCGGGATGCGATGTCAGTACACCATGCTTGGAGCCATCATAGTTGGCATCCATAGCACGCATACCACCCAGCAGCACAGTCAGCTCAGGAGCCGTTAATGTCAGCAGTTGTGCCTTGTCTATCAGCAGTTCCTCGGTAGATACCGGGTCTTTCGACTTACGGTAGTTTCGGAAGCCATCGGCTCGCGGTTCCAGGTAGCCCATCGACTCTACATCGGTCTGCTCCTGTGTCGCATCCATTCTTCCCGGCGTAAAAGGAACTTTTATTGAGTAGCCGGCATCTTTTGCTGCCTTCTTCACTCCGGCACAGCCCGCAAGCACTATCATATCTGCCAGCGAAATGCGCTTTCCGCCACTTTGCGCGCTGTTAAACTCTTTGGCTATTTGTTCCAGTTTGCCCAGTACTTTCTGCAGCTGCGGCGGATTATTCACCTGCCAGTAT
>DASPNB010000078.1:0-4936 GCA_035626755.1 Flavipsychrobacter sp. | reverse complement strand
TACATAGACAGGGGACCATGGCATTTTTACCTGGCGGGAGAAGGTGATAAGGAATGCACAGGCGGGATACATCACCTCACCTCGCAGACCCATTGTAAACGCTAGTCCACCCCACACACAGAATAGGATAAAACCAGGCCTGATATCCTTCTTGCGGCCCAACACACCCAGCAGGGCAAACCCGATACCTATGCCCCAATAAACAAGTGAGATAAGCGGGTAGTTCTCAATAAACTTCAGGTAAACGAGATAACCCGCAAGCAGGGCCGTAACCCCTCCCATGCTCGACATAATAAAAGCCCAGTAGCCGATACCACCGAGCATGAAAATGTAAGCAAGAGCACGTAAAGTCTTATAATATGGTGAATCAGTGTTGTCGATGTGCGTTTCGAAACTCTCAAGATCTTCTTCTTCTTCCGTGTCGTCGTCAAGATGGCGCGAACGGATCATAGTGACCAGCACAAATGAAGCTATGCCCAAAACTGCCAGCGCCTCAGCCCTGGGATAGAACGGACTGTCTATCCACCACCAGATGTAATCGTCTCCCGTAATTTCAGGAACGTTGATGCCCATGGCGTTTGCAGTTATTACTCCAAAGTGGAAACACCAGAAAACAATAATAAATATAGACGTAGCCGACCAGATGCCACGGGCCGAATACTTTATATTCATAGTAAGACAGGCCAGCGATAGCAGGGAAATATAAATTGAAAACGTTTGCTGCTTGAACTCAGGCACAAAGGAATACAGCACCATCGCCGCTACGACGAGGAGACTCCCTATTATTACCCGGTTCACGAAGTTCATTATACTCTGCTGTAGTGCTTGGTTAAAAATTCACGCTTGTCCTGCTCATTCAAGTGCTTGGTCTCTATCATCTCTGTCAGTATCTTTTCTTTATAGTCGTCTATAGTCTTTATAAATTTTGCTGGCACCCCGGCATATACGCTGTTAGAAGGCACATCCTTGTTCACCACCGAGCCCGCACCTATTACTACATTGCTGCCAATGGTGACGCCCGGCATTACAATAGAGCGGTGACCAATAAAAACATTGTCGCCAATAACTACCGGTTTTATCCTGTCAGCCTTGGGGAACTCCCTGCGGAATACATCTACGGAACCATCGTGGGTAAGCAGTGTCACCTCGCTGGAGATAAGGCAATTCTGCCCGATAGTGATCAGATAGGCCTCCTCGCTGAACATGCGATACAGCGAACCCATTATGCGTGAACCCTTGCCGATATTTACTCCCATCTTTCGGAGAAAAATCTGCGGATAAAACCTAGACAATATTTTTAAATAGGCCCTTCGGAACATAACCGTTAGCTTTTATTTTATTAAATAGTACCCAAAATGAAACTGTATAGAGGAGAAACATTACTGTTTCACCTGCTATCATATTAATAACAATATCATTTAGTGTGTTTGAATGGAAATACATCAGTGTTGCCAGCACACCGAAGGCTATAATGTGTATAGGCGCCTTCACCCAATGTACCCTCATACAGGTGAGCGCTGTTCCTGTATACACGTACAGATAAGTAACCAGGCAGTAAACCATTACCAGTACCAGCAGGTCGGTATAAGCACCATACTCAGGAGTATATAACAGCGGCAGTATCCATTTGCCGAAGAGCATTGCCACTACTATGCCGGCAATACCCAGCAGGAAAGCATTGAGCGTAGTCCGCTTCAGCAGGTTCAAAAATATTTTGTACTTGCCTTCGCTCCAATAGTTGGCTAAACGGGGTGCTACAATGGCTCCCAGCGGATTGATGATCTGAACACCGATAGACCGGAAATAAACAATACCTCCGAAAATAGCCAGGGCTGAGAGACCGAGTTTGCCTTCTACTATATAGTTAGGGTAGTTGGCAGCAAACTTATCAACAAAGCTGAGCAGCAGCACCGGCAGGCACATTTTCAAAAGTGAAAGAAATACTTCCTTTTTTGCCACAATACCCACGCGACGATTGATGCCGCTGATCTTGAGTGTAATGCGTGCATCAAAGATCAACAGAATAGCAAACCAGAGCGCGCACCAGCCCATCAGTATCTGGTTGACATCAAGTCCCAGGTAAATACATATAATAACCAGCAGAAGGGCCGAAAAGCCTTTCGCGAACTTGGAATAAGATATATAATCCATCCGCTCGGCCCTTTGCACAGTGGCATAGTATATGTCAGATTGGGATTCTATTATTCTGATGACACCTACTAAAAATATCGTGAGGAACATTTCAGGTCTTATAAGCAAGGCAGAAACTATGATCACCAGCATAGCCAACGCATTAGACACAAGGCGGAACGCCTGGTAATCATGAAATGAAAAACCGTCTTTCCTTTCTGTAGTGTAAAAATTGCGCAGTTGCATATCGAAGGGAATCACGATAGGCAGAACGAACGAAACAGCATAGAGATAGGTTCCTACCTCATCAGCCTTGAAGTTCTTGATAAGTAAAGTAAGTACAAGGTACTGGCTGATGGTATACAATAAGTTACCCGTCAGCGCAAAAACGAAATTGGCCTTTAGCGACTTCCTCTTTTTCAATTAGCTCTTTCCCTGTTACCCGCAGGCACCGCCTGCAGTTTCTCTCTCTTGTTATGAAGATCAGATTGCGTATGACTTCATGCTTGGGACCGTGAGCTTACAACCACGTCGCAAAAATAGCGAATTACTCTAATGATACTGCAAAATAAGTTATTAAACAACAGGTCATTATACGGGCATAATACTGATGAGCTTACACTTTAAACTTGCTCCTTATAAATGCCCTTATTCCTTTTTTCTTCGCTTTGCCCCTGTTGAAATATCCCTCTCCTTTATTACTGCCGTAATAAGCATAATAACCACCATAGCCACCGTAGCCCGGGCCAGCCTTCACATCATTAAGGATGAGGTTTACCTTAGGCAGCTTGCGCTTTTCATACACATCGTGGATGATGGGCAAGCGATGCTTTGGTGTATAGCCCAGGCGTACCATATACAATGACGCATCTGCATGATCGGCCAGGAGTTGGGCATCTGTCACCAGGCCAATCGGGGGACTATCTACTATCACATAATCAAATTGCTCACGAAGCTCCTCAAATAACTCATTCAGTTTCGGAAGCAGTATAATCTCTGTTGGATCAGGCGGAATAGGCCCTGAGGGAATAATGTACAGGCCTTCAACCAAGCCCGAGGGAACAACTATCTCGCTGAGCATCAGGTCACCTACCAGGTAGCTGCTCAGACCTTTGTTGCTGAATATGTTCAGATTCTTTGTGATACCGGGCTTGCGCATATCAAACTCCAGCAACACTACCCTCTTACCCGAAAGCGCCAGTGCTGCCGATAAGTTGGTAGAGGCAAACGACTTTCCCTCACCACTGATACTGGAGGTAAATATGATCACCTTCTTCTCCGGATCAGGCAACAGGAAGCGCAGGTTAGTACGCATAGCGCGGAACTGTTCGGCCAGCACCGTGTGCGTATTTTTCTGCACTACCACCATTTGCTCACCTTCGCTGTGACATATCTCGCCTATAATAGGAGCGGTCGTGAAATTAGTAATATCGTTACGGGTAGATATCTTATTATTCAGGTGATCTTTAATGCTCAGGGCAAGTCCGGGAACTCCTAATCCGGCCAGCAAAGCCACCAGCAATACGAAAGACTTAACCGGTTTAAACGGTGCATTTTCGCGACGGGCGCTGTCTATCATCTTGGCATTGGCAAGCGAAGACGACTTGGAAATAGCGCTCTCTTCCCGCTTCTTCAGCAGGAAGAGGTATAGTTCCTGCTTGATATTTTGCTGACGCGAAAACTCCAGGAACACCCGCTCTTTAGCAGGCACCTGCCGGATCTTTGATTCTACATTGCCGGCATACTGCTGCAGTTTGGAAATATTGATCTCCAGGTCGCGTTTCATAGAAACGATGCCGCTCTTCATATTTCCACGGAGCGTTTCCAGTTGCACGTCCATATTCTCAACAAGGGGGTTCGCTTCCGTGCTACCAACGAGCAGGCGCTCCTTTTTGGCCTGCATGTCGTTATACTTATCAATGATATTATAAAGTACGGGCGACTGGATAACCAATGAAGCAGGAATTACTTTTTTATCATTCTGGTTGTCGGAAAGATATTTTTCCAGTGAGTTGATTATCTCTAGCTGAACCTGCTTCTCCGTCAATTGCTTTACGTAGGCATCAGAAGTATTGAGAAGTATCTTCGATTGCTCGCTGATATCGGTCAGCTCATTCTCCTTTTTAAAACCCTCTATCTCCTTTTCTATGCCCATCAGCTCCTCGCCTACCAGCATCAGACGGGAATCGATAAAGGCAATGGTAGAGTCGGTTATCATGTTGTTGTCCTCTACATTGGCCTTCATATATTCCTCTATCAGGCGGTTGAGCACCGCTTCACCTCTTTTCGGGTGGGTCTCCTGCAGCGTGGTAACGATCACACTCACCTGTTTATTTACAGCATTTACGGTAAGGGAACGCACATATTTGTCTACTATTTTGTCCTGGCCGGTAATGATCACCCGGAACTTATGATGGTCTATCGGCTCTGCTGTTGTCAGTTCTATCACAGCCTTACCGGTAGGCAGC
Source organism: Flavipsychrobacter sp. (assembly GCA_035626755.1). Lineage (GTDB taxonomy): Bacteria > Bacteroidota > Bacteroidia > Chitinophagales > Chitinophagaceae > MKUN01. The sequence continues at coordinate 338 of DASPNB010000078.1, read as the reverse complement.
ACCAGGGTATCACCATATGAAGCCTTCCATTTCTTATCGTCACGGGTCAATTCCAGCTGATTATTATTTTCCAGCACCAGTTCGTAGTCATAGTTTTTATTGTCTACGGTATCCTTCACATCTGGGAAATAATGAAACGTAAAAGGCTTTTTATCGAATAGCTCCGACTGGTGCACGGCACCCACTGCATAGTACCGCACATTTAGCTGCATTCCCTTCACCACCCGCTCCATTAGCGAGCGGCTCTTAAATATCTCTATCTCGTTATCTACATTGCTTTTACCGCCCATGCCTAGTTCTGAAAGCACTTGGTTCTCGGCTCCGCCACCGGCTTTCTT
>DASPNB010000077.1:0-8562 GCA_035626755.1 Flavipsychrobacter sp. | reverse complement strand
CATAGCATAATGGCCTTGGAAGTATTGTTCTTCTGCCAGCACCAACCACTTGTTTTCAGGCAGGTTGGGTACGTGTTGCTGTGCTTGTGTAGGTAACGATAACGACATGGCCAGGGCCATGGCTGCAAGTGTACGGCTTATGTTCTTCTGTTTGTTTTGCTTCATTCAACACTATTAAAAATTCCACGCAACGCTCAGGCTGGGGAATATGGGCAACTGATATACTTTGGTGTTGGTGACACGGTCTACATAAAATATATTGTTGCGGTTGGCCACGTTCGTTATGCTGAATATGGCGTCAATATTCGATTTCTTCGTAATTGCAAAGCGCTTCTTGGCAGAGACATCCACGCGGTGGAACCATGAAAGGCGACCGCCGTTGAGCGTTTCCGCATATACTACGTTCAGGTTGCCGTTTGTGCCGGTTACATTGCTGTTTACACTGCCTGCGAGGTTCGGGCTTTCAAAGAATGCCTGTGTTTGCGTGAAGGGGAAAGGAGATCCGAGATTGTAGCGGATAGATAAATCCCAGTCACGCTTTTTACCGGCTGTATATGAACCGAACAGGTTCATGTTAAAGCGGCGGTCGAATGGTGGCGGATATGTTTGCACAGCGTTGCGGCTATCCCTGGTGGTATATGTAATCTTTTGATAAGAGAAAACAGACCAAAGATATAGGCGGTTGTAGTTGTATTTCAGCGAGAAGTCTACACCCACTGCTTTGCCGTCACCGGCAATGAAGTTTGATTGGCTTGCCGAAGTTTTGTACCTGTTAAGTTCGGTGTAGTCTTTAAAGCCTTTATACCATGGTTCAATGTTAATTTCTACGTCTTGTATGTCAACTTCAATACCGCCGGCCAGGTGATTAGCGCGCTGCACGTTTTGTGCGAGTGGATTGCCATCTGTATCAAATATTCTTTCGTCCGGGCTCAGCAGGAAACCGGTGAAGAAGTTTACTACATCTTTATCACTCTTGGTGCTGATGATGTTCTGAGAATACATACCGGCCGCTGCTTTCAGGCGGATGTTGGGGGTGACATTGTATTTCAACCCGAGGCGTGGCTCTGGTGATGCAAACGACATAGACGCATAGTACTGCAGGCGGAAGCTCGGGTCCAGAACGAACTTGTCGCCGAAGTTTTTCCTGTAGTTAACGAATACTGAAGCGATAGTATTGCTTCGGCTAAGGTTGAAATTGGTACTGAACTGGTTGGTGTAGTCAAGTGTAGTATTCAGGCCGCTTACTTCCAGCCCGTATTTCAGCTGGCTGTAGTTTTTCAGGTAGTAGGTGAAGTCAATGCCGCCCTCAAAGCCTGCTATGCCGCTTTTTCTTGTACCGCCGGTGCCACCTGTTGTTTCATTTATCTCGATATTGTATTTGGAATAAGCGAATTTACCACTGATCAAAGCAGATGAATTGCCCGGCGTAAGAACAAACGTCGTACCGGCGCCTATGGCGTCCCAGTCTAGCGCGGCTTCCTGCACGTAAGTCTTGGGATTAACGATCTTCGCTCTATCGTTAAAGTTGAAACCAAATACATTCAGTTTGCTGCCGTTGTCGCCGCTTAACGTTACTTTACCATACAGGTCGGTAAAAGAGAAAGGCAAGCCGTTTTGCTTGATCGACTCGCTAAAACCTCCGTATATCGACTTAGAGGTCGATTCCAGGTAACTGTGTTTTGCAGATAACAGGAATGAAACGCTGGAACTTCCCGCTTCTTTTGGTCTTGCCAGCGGACCTTCCAGCATACCATGAACCATAATAGGAGAGGCAGAGAATTTACCAGATAGCGAGTTTTTGTTACCATCCTTAGTGCGCACGTCTACTATCGCAGATGTACGGTTGCCATACTGGGCGCCAAAACCGCTCGATGTTACTTCAGCGCTACGTATTGCATCTGTTTCAAAGATGGAAAACAACCCTATCGTATGGAATGGATTGTAAATGGTGACACCATCCAGCAGTATGCCTGTTTGGGTAGGAGAACCTCCGCGTATATACAGTTGACCACCCTGGTCGCCGGTAAATACCACACCGGGTAGCACCTGCAGGAACTGGGCTATATCCGGTTCACCACCTGCACTCGGCAGCTTATTGATGTCTGTAGGGGTAATGGCCGTCACGCCGACACCCACTTTAGTTGTCTTTTCCCTCTGCCTGGCCGATATTTCTACGTCTTCAAGTGTACGGGCACGCGGCGAGATAAATAGCTGCACACTTTGCACCTGGCCTTCAGCCACTGTTACATCCTGCATTACTGTGTCATAGCCGATAACTGTACTCATGACCGTATAGGTGCCGGGTGCCAGTTGGGCTATGGTGAAATAACCATGAAGGTCAGTTTGTACTCCTATTTTAGTGTCTTTAAGAAATACCACTGTGTAGATCATAGGCTCGCCCGACATTTTATCGTAAACGAAACCTTTAATGGCAGCCTTTTGCGCGAAGGCGGAAACGGACAGGAGAACTAATAATAAGGTAGTTAAGCTTATGCGCTTTTGCATACAGAGTAAAGTTTTTACTAAAGACGTATTTAATTGCCTGGTTTACTAAGTAAACAAAGATAGGAATTAAGGTATAGTAGCAAAAAGTAAATGCCGTATGCGGATTTGTTCTTATGTGTATAAATTTCCCTACTGCAATTGGTATTTTTTCAGGCAGAAATAATTCTTTGGGTAGGGGATAGGTTTGTAGTCCTTGGGTAAGGTCTCACCGGGAGGAACATCCTCTTTCAGGCGAAGCATGTTATAGGCCAGCCTGATGCTATCTGCGTTTTTCAGATTATAGATCCTGTTGTACCTGTCCGCTCCGGAAAAGCCGATCAGGTTCTTTCCGCTACCCTTTACCAGGTCGCCTCCGTGAAAGATGCGGTTATCTTCGAGCTTCAACACCTTAGATGTGCGGATCCCTTCACAGTTGCGGCCGAAAACATAGAGCGTGTCGAGAAGATGTCTGCCGAATCCGGGGTATCGCACATTGTGCATCAGACCGCGGACGTCCATTGCATTGAAAAAACCGACTTTATTGTAGCTGGGCCAGCCAAACTTGCGGAATATCTTCATCTGCAACACGTAGTTGTTACTGTCTGCAAGATGGAATAATGACAGGATGATCGGCATTTTGTATTGCTCCAGCGAGTCTGGAAGCCACTGAGACTCAAAATTCTCAGTGGTACGGAAGTATTGATCGGCACCAAACATCTGCTGGGTGAGCTTAAATAATCCCCAGTTCACTTCCTGCCCCGGCCGGGGCCAGAGCAGCCGCTCATCGTTCGGGAGAAACTCGAAAGTTTTTGGCGTGTAGCTGTAAAAATAACCTGCCCCCAGCCCTTTATCTATGGCTTTCATGGCATAGACCACGGAGGAGTCATAGTTGGCCAGTGTATCATAGCATCGGGCGAGGCCCTGGAATATCTCCACATCATCATTGCTTTCTTCCATAAAGTTCAGGGCGTCTTTGAATACCTCTATTGCTTTTTGGAATTGATACCGTTCCTCGTACGACATACCCAGGTTCAACAGCCTGTCGTAGCAATCACAACGGGTCTGTGCGAAGGCATGTAACGTGAAAAGCATGAATAAACCCGGAAAAATGAGATGCTTCATTCTGTGTCAGTTAAATAGAAATGCTTTCACGATGAATGGAACGTCGCATAGCACATAACTAAATATAGCAACTATTATTGTTTTCCAGCTTCCTTAACTTTACTCTGTGAAGATATTTTCTGCACCACAGATCAAGGCGGCCGATGCTTATACTATTAGCGCGACTCCCGTCTCCTCCATCGACTTGATGGAACGTGCGTCCGCTGCCTGCACCGACTGGATACTGGCCAACTACGGAAAAGAAACACTCTTCGTTATCCTCTGTGGCCCGGGTAATAATGGCGGTGACGGCCTGGCTACAGCCCGGATGCTTTACCGGGAGGGATATGGTGTAAAGGCTTTCCTCGTACAAACAGGCGGAGAGCTTTCTGTTGACTGCAGGGTAAATCTGCAACGCTTCCAGAAGATGGCTCCTGGCCATATAGAGATGCTGGCAACAGGCAACTATATCACTGACATCGCTGAGCATATTATCATCATCGACGCCATCTTCGGAACAGGATTGAACCGGGTCATAGAAGGTTGGCTGGGAAAATTCATTCATAAGATCAATGAACTGCCCAATAAAGTGATCTCCATCGATATTCCATCAGGTCTTTCGGCAGATAACCCTCCTGCTGAAGGCGGCCCTGTGATACAAGCTGCCCATACGCTCAGTTTCCAGTTTTACAAACGCAGCACGCTGCACCCGGAAGGTGGAAAGTTCACTGGAAACGTCCATATTTTGGATATAGGGCTTGATAAACATTTTATAGATGCAACTGCTACCCATTATCATATAATAGATAAGGCAGAAGTGCTGAAGCACTACAAACCACGCCAACCATTTTCTCACAAAGGAACATACGGCACTGCCTTTCTTGTTGGCGGCAGCTATGGCATGATGGGGGCAGTAGCATTAGCTACCCGTGCTGCCTCACGTGCAGGTGCTGGCAAGGTACGCGCTTTGGTGCCTGCTGCCGGCTATACCATCGTTCAGTCTCTGGCGCCCGAAGCTATGTGTAAGGATGGTGGTGATAAATACATTGATGATATACAGGGTTGGACTGAGGAAGACGCAATTGGCATTGGCTGTGGTATGGGTACTGATCCTCAAACGGCAAAAGCGCTCGCTGCATTTATAGAAGAAGTAAAACAGCCGGTAGTATTAGATGCCGATGCCCTCAATATTATTGGAAAGCACTCCGAATTGCTTACAAAAATACCGGCTGGCAGTATTCTTACTCCTCACCCGAAAGAGTTTGAGCGGATGTTCGGTGCCAGCGGCGACAGTATGCAACGCGTGGAATTGGCCCGCATACTGGCCATGCGCTATAATATTCATCTTGTATTAAAGGATCGCTATACTGTAATTGTCACACCTGATGGCGACTGCTGGTATAACGTCTCAGGTAATGCAGGCCTCGCAACAGCAGGCAGCGGCGATGTACTTGCAGGGATTATTACCGGACTACTCGCGCAGCGATACACGCCTGCAGCTGCAGCTATTCTCGGAGTATATCTGCACGGCAAGGCCGGAGAGCACGCCTCTCAAAAGTATTCTATGGAAGCAATGATCGCCTCTGACATCATCGATCAACTCGGCGCGTCTTTCTCCAACCTTAAGTGAGACCTTTGCGGAACTTTGCAAGTCTCGGCGCTCTTTGCGGTTAAACAACAAACTTATCGATAATGTAATAGCCAGGTCAATCCCTTAATCTCCCCAAATCCCGGTTCAGAATCCCGGTTCAGAACTCATACCCTATATCCTTACGATAATATTTCCCCTCGTAATCAACTAACCCGGCGTTCATATAGGAAGTGCTCAAGGCATCCTTTATATTATCCCCGTAAGAAGTAACAGCTAGCACCCGGCCTCCGTTAGTAATTATTTCATCTCCCATCTGCGCCGTCCCCGCGTGGAAGAGCATGCTGCCCGATGTTTTATCAAAGCCGCTCATGATCTTTCCCTTAGGATAACTGCCGGGATAGCCTTCAGATACCAGCATCACCGTACAGGCTGCTTTAGAACTGTGTGTTACAGCTATTTCGTTCAGCTGGCCTGCATCCATCTTCACTATCATTTCCACCAGGTCATTTTCCAGCCTCGGCATTACTACCTCTGTTTCCGGGTCGCCCATGCGGCAATTATATTCTATCACATAAGGCTCATCACCCACCTTTATCAATCCCAGGAAGATGAAGCCATTGTAGGTAATATTTTCTTTCTTCAGTCCCTGCACTGTAGGCTCTATCACCCTGCTCGTTATCTTTTGCATAAAGGCAGGATCAGCAAACGGCACAGGTGAGATCGCTCCCATGCCCCCTGTATTCGGTCCTGTATCTCCTTCACCTATCCTCTTATAGTCCTTAGCTTCCGGCAGACGCACATAGCTGGTTCCGTCGCTCATTACAAATACCGATAGCTCTATACCCGTCAGGAATTGCTCCACCACCACTTTCTTGCTCGCATCACCAAACTGCTCCCCTTTTATCATCAGGGTAAAGTGCTCAATGGCTTCCTCGTAGCTCTCCGCTATCACCACACCCTTGCCCGCAGCCAGCCCGTCCGCTTTCAACACTATAGGCAATGACTGTCCTTTCACGTATGCAATACCCTCATCAAAGTTGCTCTCGTTAAATTCCCTGTAGGCAGCTGTAGGTATATCATGTCTCATCATGAACTCCTTGGCAAAAGCTTTGCTGCCTTCCAGTTGGGCTCCTTCCTTAGACGGACCAATCACTATAATGTGCTTAGTCTGTTCGTCGTTCTTGAACTCATCATATATCCCCGCTACAAGAGCGTCCTCACCACCCGGGAAAAGGATATGTATATTATTATCAAGGCAGAACTTTTTGATACCTGCAAAGTCCATGATAGACAAGGCCACATTGGTACCATAGGCTGAGGTTCCTGCATTGCCCGGTGCAATATATAGCTTGTCGCAAAGCGGACTTTGCTTCAGTTTCCACGATATGGCGCATTCACGGCCGCCGGACCCAAGGAGCAAAATGTTCATTCTTTCTGGTTTTAAATACCCCCATTTTCTCGCCTCGCTGGGGATAAAAGGGGAATGGAAAGCGCAAAACTATTCAAACAACCGCTTATCTTTCAGAAAATTTATCAACGCAATGAAGGAACCGGAACTGCACCAGGATCCATTGGCGCTCGACGACAAGAAAGCGCCCAAACATCCTAAAGGACTTTATGTATTGTTCTTTTCCGAAATGTGGGAACGTTTCGGCTACTACCTCATGCTGGGTATTTTCTCCCTCTATATGCTCGATTCTGTAGAGCATGGTGGCATGGGCTTCGACGCCAGGACCAAGTCTGATATCTACGGAACGTACATTGGCCTCGTTTATCTCACGCCTTTCATAGGTGGCCTCCTTGCCGATAGGATTCTCGGTTACAGGCGCTCCATCGTTTTGGGAGGTATACTTATGGCCGCCGGCTATCTCGGTCTCGCCATGCCGGGACTTACCGCTTTCTATATCTCACTTCTATTAATAATATTGGGTAACGGCTTCTTCAAGCCCAATATCTCTACCCTGGTTGGTAACCTCTATAATGATGATAAGTTCAAGGCCAATAAAGATGCCGGTTACAATATCTTCTATATGGGTATCAATATCGGTGCCTTCGTCTGCAACTTCGTTGCTGCCTACATGCGTATCAACTACGGCTGGGGCTGGGCATTCGGCGCTGCCGGTGTGGGTATGCTTGTCGGGGTAGTCATTTTCCTTGCCGGTACTAAGCATATAAAACACGCAGATGTTCTGAAGCCCACTCAAAAGGAGGACATGTCTCTTCCTAAGATTTTCGCTTATGTTCTACTCCCGGTTTTCGTCTGCGGCTTCCTTGGCTATATGATACCCGATAACATATTTGGTACGGACTCAAACGATGCCTTCATCTTCGGTTGCATACCCGTTATTATATTCTACATCTCTCTGTGGGTAAAGGCCGCTCCCGAAGATAAAAATGGCATTGGCGCCCTTCTTTCTGTGTTCTTCTGCGTTATAGTGTTCTGGGCGGTATTCCACCAGAATGGTGATGCTCTTACTGTCTGGGCCAAAGATCACACCGACCGCGAGATGCCTGCATCCGTAGCCAATATTGCTGAAAAGGTTAACATGGCGCAGGTAGTCACTTACAACCCCGACAGCACTCAGGGCACTTATTTCGAGACCATGAATGTTGAAGAAAGACCTGCTCCGGGTGGCTCGCTGCGCCTCTATTCTACCGAGTTGTACCAGTCCATCAATCCATTCTGGGTTGTTCTGCTTACACCTGTAGTGGTTGGCTTCTGGGGCTTTATGCGCTCTAAGAAAAAAGAACCATCTACCCCTGCCAAGATCACCTTGGGTTTGTTCATCACCGGACTTTCTACCCTGGTAATGGTAGGCGCTGTTTCTGCGGTTCAGTCAGGGGACGGCAAGGCTTCCAGCTGGTGGCTCATCATGTCTTATTGCGTTATTACTATCGGTGAACTTTGCTTGTCACCAATGGGTCTTTCCCTGGTTTCCAAGCTAAGTCCGCCGCGTCTCACGGCCCTTATGATGGGAGGCTGGTTCTTGTCAACTTCGGTTGGTAATAAGATGTCGGGCATGCTCTCCGGTCTCTGGGAAGACTTTGATAATAAGTCTTACTTCTTCCTCATGAACTTCGGTCTCTGTGTGGTAGCTACCTTCATGATGCTATTCCTGCTAAAGTACCTGAAGAAAGCAATGATGGAGAAAGGCATTCACTAATGCTTCAATATCAACTCAATATCAACTGATTAGAAAATGCCGCCATTGGCGGCATTTTCATTGGCGTGCCTAGGAACTTTCGTTTTTTTATTATCTTGTCCTACTCAAATCTAATTTTCGCAATATGTCTCAAACATCAACCAAGGTAAAGCACCCGGAAGGTCTCTTCGTGCTCTTCTTCACAGAAATGTGGGAGCGCTTCAGCTACTACGGCATGCGCGC
>DASPNB010000076.1:0-3317 GCA_035626755.1 Flavipsychrobacter sp. | reverse complement strand
ACTTGAGTGATTAAAAATTCCCCCAAACTTAATGATTAGCTTAAAAGGGCTAAAATTCGCCTCTGTCCTTGATTTTCAGCAATTAATAACAGGGAACGTAGTGAGCGCTTAATTATTGTGTGCTTTATTTTTCCTGACTTTTATCTGGCAATTTTTAAGTCCTAACTTTGCCCTCAAAATAAGACGAGAAAATGAGCTTCAATCCCTGGCATGCAGTTAGTTATGGACAAAATATTCCGGAAAATGTAAATGCAATAATAGAGATCCCCCGCAACTCCAGGGCGAAATATGAGCTGGATAAGGATACGGGGCTGCTGAAACTGGACAGGGTGCTATATTCCTCGGTCTACTACCCCGCCAACTATGGATTTATACCCCGCACCTATTGTGACGACAATGACCCACTAGACATATTAGTATTATCTCAAATAGAAATGCAGCCGCTTTGCCTGGTGGACGCCAAGGTGATAGGAGTGATGCGCATGCTGGACCAGGGGGAGGCCGATGATAAGATAATAGCCGTGTGCGCCAATGATATGAGCGTAGCCCATATAAATGACATATCGGAGCTGCCGGCCCACTTTATAGAAGAACTGAGGCACTTTTTTGAAGAGTACAAGAAACTGGAGAACAAGGTGGTGAAGATTGAAGAGTTCCAGGGGGAGCGGTTGGCGAAGAAGATCATAATGCACAGTATCAATGACTACAAGCAGAAATTCGGGCAGGTGCCGGCCTAAATAGCCCTCGCATGAGGCATATTATTATTATACTTGCAAAAATCTGAGAAGATTAAATGGAAATGACTACAGGGACGATCATCGGGTTGCTATTAGTGGGGCTGGCAGCAGGCTTCCTAAGCAGCATGGTGGGTATCGGCGGCGGAATAGTAATAGTGCCAGCCCTGGTTTTCTTTTTTGGCTTTGCCCAGAAGGAAGCACAGGGGACATCGCTGGCGCTGCTTTCGATACCGGTAGCGCTTGTAGCTGCCTATAATTATCATAAGCAGGGACAAGTAGACTGGAAGGTAGCCCTGATACTGGCCTGCACTTTTGTGGTGGGAGGTTTTTTGGGAAGTAAGTTTGTGTTGGGACTCGACACTGCAATAGTAAAGAAAATTTTCGCCGTTGCGATGATAGCAATAGCAGTTAAATACCTCTTTTTCGATAAATAGTATATGGCACGCACCAAGATCAAAGACATTTTAGCAAGCGACAAGACAGACTACGAAGTAAACATTAAGGGATGGGTGCGCTCGTTTCGCAATAACCAATTCATAGCCCTGAATGACGGCTCCTGTATGGCGACCATACAGGCGGTTGTAGATTTTGAAAATACCAACGAGAGCCTGCTGAAGAATATAACCACCGGTGCATCACTGAGCATTAACGGCATGGTGGTACCATCGCAGGGTAAGGGACAAAAGGTGGAAGTGAAGGCGACAAGTGTAGAACTATTGGGTGCCTGCGATGCGGAGAAATATCCGCTTCAACTGAAGAACCGCCCGAGCCTGGAATACCTGCGCGAGATAGCACACCTACGTTTCCGGACCAATACATTCGGAGCCGTGTTTCGTGTAAGACACTCGCTGGCATATGCGATACATAAGTTCTTTAACGACAAAGGCTTTGTGTACCTGCACACGCCAATAGTAACTGCGAGTGATGCCGAAGGCGCAGGTGAAATGTTTCGCGTGTCTACCCTGCCCTTTGACAATCCACCGAGGACGGAAGGCGGTGAAATAGACTACAAGGAAGATTTCTTTGGTCGCAGCACGAACCTGACCGTGAGCGGGCAGCTGGAAGCCGAACTGGGAGCGATGGCATTCAGCGAGGTGTATACCTTCGGGCCTACGTTCCGTGCCGAGAACTCTAACACTGCACGTCACCTGGCTGAGTTCTGGATGATAGAGCCGGAGGTTGCCTTCAACGATATAGTTGATAACATGGACCTGGCTGAAGAATTTATCCAGTACCTGATAAAATATGTGCTGGATAACAACCGGGAAGACCTGGAGTTCCTGGCACAGCGCCTGACCGAAGAAGAAAAGCAAAAGCCGCAGAACGAGCGTAGCGAAATGGGATTGATAGAGAAGCTGGAATTTGTTCTGAACAATAAATTTGAGCGAATAACTTATACCGAGGCTATAGATATACTGTTGCAATCACCTGCTTACAAGAAGAAAAAATTCCAGTACGAGGTGAAATGGGGCATAGATATGCAAAGTGAGCACGAACGCTACCTGGTGGAAAAACACTTTAAGAAGCCCGTGATAGTTACCAACTATCCTAAAGATATCAAGTCGTTTTACATGCGCCTGAATGAGGATGGTAAGACAGTGGCTGCGATGGATATACTGGCGCCAGGCATCGGGGAAATAGTAGGCGGAAGCCAAAGAGAAGAAAGACTGGATAAGCTGGAGCAGCGTATGGCTGAGATGCATATACCGGCTGAAGAAATGTATTGGTACCTTGATACCCGCCGTTTTGGGACAGTGCCGCATGCGGGTTTTGGTTTGGGCTTTGAACGTATGGTATTGTTTGTGACAGGGATGACCAATATACGGGATGTGATACCTTTCCCGAGGACGCCGAAGAATGCTGAGTTTTAAAACCTCACCCCGGCCCTCTCCGTAAATGGAGAGGGAGCAAAAAGACCTTAATAAAAAAGCAGCCACAAAATTGCGGCTGCTTTTTTATGTAAAATGCGTCGGTGTCTAGTTGCCTGTTGATCCAAAGCCAAAGCCTGCTACAATATTTAAACCTCCCCTTGAAAAAGCACCAGTGCCTGAACCCCGCTGATCAAAAATATCTTTGAATTCATATAACAATCCGAAGGCAACAGTTGCAGGGGCGCCGTTCTGTCCGAAGATGATGCCAACACCTGCATCCTGTTGAGGAGCATAACCGGTAAACTGGCTCCTGATGTAGCCACCTATACCTATCGGCAATTTTGCGTGGTTTGGATAGACATAAGCATCAACATTTAGCCGCAATGCGAACGACTCCCTGAATATGCCACTAAAACCACTTTTTTGATTTCCTGCCAACATACTTGTGTTGGCGGCATTGGTTTGAACACTTTGTATCTCTACCTTGTCCAGATTGTCAAGGTTATTTTCTCTTGCAAATTTCACCATCGCACCAAACACGATATCGGCTTTACGGGTGAATTTGCTTTTACAATTAATGCCGGCCATTCCACTAAAGCCCACAAAACTTGTCTTTTCAAAAGCGAAACCTTTTGAGCTATCAAGCATATTAAACCTGGAATGTTCAACATTGAACATTGCATATACAACTGGTGCTATCCCTGTCTCT
>DASPNB010000075.1:0-2128 GCA_035626755.1 Flavipsychrobacter sp. | reverse complement strand
GTGTGGCCGGGGGCGCCTACCTGCCTATCATGAGCGATGAAACGCTGATGGTGGAAGGCAACGGTTCTATCTTCCTCGCAGGTCCTTACCTCGTTAAGGCGGCAATAGGGGAGGACATCGACATCCAAACCCTTGGAGGTGCCAAAACACATACAGAGGTAAGCGGTATAGCCGACTATAAATTCGACACCGAAGCAGAATGTCTCGACCAGGTTCGCCGCATTATAGATAAAATGGGCGAGCAACCTCGTGCAGGTTTTGATCGTGTTAAGTCCGCCGAACCTAAGAAAGACCCTAAAGAAATATATGGCCTTGTAGCGGCTGACAATAGTAAGCCTTACGATATCGTTGAAGTAATAGAGCGTATCGTCGACAATTCAGAGTTCGACCAGTTTAAAGAAGACTATGGCAAGACCATCGTTTGCGGCTATGCCCGTATCGATGGCTGGGCTGTGGGCATCGTAGCCAACCAGCGCAAGATAGTGAAGAGCGGCAAGGGCGAAATGCAGATGGGTGGTGTTATCTACAACGACAGCGCTGACAAAGCCGCCCGCTTTATACAGAATTGCAACCAGAAGAAAATTCCTTTGGTCTTCCTGCAGGATGTAACAGGCTTCATGGTCGGTAGCCGTAGCGAACACGCTGGCATCATTAAAGATGGAGCCAAGCTGGTGAACGCAGTGGCCAATTCTGTTGTCCCCAAAATCACAATCGTTATCGGCAACTCTTATGGCGCAGGCAACTATGCCATGTGCGGCAAGGCCTACGATCCTCGCTTCATCTATGCCTGGCCCAACGCCCGTATAGCAGTGATGGGGGGTGAACAGGCAGCTAAGACACTTTTGCAGATACAGGTGGCTTCTCTTAAATCGAAAGGGGAAGAGATAGACCCTGAAAAAGAAAAAGCACTGCTGAAAGAGATCACCGACCGCTACACCAGCCAGACATCGGCTTACTATGCGGCAGCCCGCCTCTGGGTAGATGAGATCATTGACCCCATAGAAACGCGCCGCGTGATCTCAGAAGGCATCAACGCCGCCAACCACAATCCCAATGTAAATGAGTTTAAGACCGGGGTTTTCCAGGTGTAGAAGCTATATTTCTAATTCTCTAAAGTTTATATTTTTCAAAATGAGATTTTTTCTTATCCTTACAACTCTGATAGCGTCTTTGAACTCGAATGCTCAGGATTTTCTATGGGCTCAGGCATTTTCGCCAGCACCTATTTTAAGCGAAAATACAGTAGCAGTTGACAATGCTTCTAATGTTTTCTTCTCTACTACCTTCAGTTACTGTATTGATGCTGATCCTGGGCCGGGGGTCGACAGCTTTTTTGCAATACAAAGAGTTGAAAGCTTTATAGCCAAACTCGACCAGTCGGGAAACTATATCTGGGGCAAAGAGTTAGACTGTGGGTCAACTTCTGACCGTAATTATGTTAAGGACATGGCGGTTGACGCCTCGGGTAATGTCTATGCTGTAGGTGGATACAGGGGGACGATAGATTTTGATCCGGGAAACTCAGTGTTAAATGTCTCTTCAGGGCTTTATAACGACATGTTTATTCTAAAGCTTGACCCTGCGGGTAATCTCGTTTGGGTAAAGACAATTGGCGGGAGTAACCACGATTCGGCATGCGCGATTAAGATTGATAATTCCGGAAATCTGTTGATAACAGGCACTTTTAGAGATACAGTTGATTTCGATCCGGGAGCAGGTGCCTATGTATTGATTTCAAGCGGTCAATCTGATGTTTTTTTCCTCAAGCTTGATCCGAACGGTGATCACATTTGGTCTAGAAGAGAAGGAAGTGCCTTAAACAATGATCTCGCTGGTTCGTTGGATGTGGACAACATTGGAAATATATATGGTCTCGTTTCCGGAGGGCAACAAGTTTCTTTTTCGAAGATGGCCTCTAATGGAGCAGTGGTATGGACACAGCAGTTAACAAATCCATTTAATTCTAATTTTGCAGCCGAATATATTGCCACTGATAATGCTGGCAACCTTTGTATTACTGGAATATTTGAATTTACGACAATAGATTTTGATCCCGGCCCGGGCACTTTTAATATGTCATATTCAGACGGATCAATGTTCATTCTCAAGTTGGATACCTCTGGTACAT
>DASPNB010000074.1:0-6643 GCA_035626755.1 Flavipsychrobacter sp. | reverse complement strand
ATACACAAATGGGCTCACCATATCCACTGCATTGTTCGCTGATGCCGGACTGCCTGGATCGGTTTTCAACGAACCCTGCTTTACCACCGTCTGCAATGGCCTTCCCAACCCATCAAAATAAGCAGTCGCTTGCTGCACGTCTTTTAATGATCGCACAATGAGCGTATCTGCATTCTGCAACGGAGCAATGGCCGTCCACGTACGCACGTAACTTACCGGCGTGCTTGTTGGCTGTACCGGGGGCAGGTAGGGCGTCTGTCCAACTACCTGAAAAGAAAGAACCAAGCAAAGAATGAATATGCTGAATTTCATAAAGTCAAAGTTTTACTGGTGTGCCTGCAATGCGGTTTGCATGATGGAGCTGAGTGGAGTAATGGTTGAATCGAAGTATCCAACTAAGTTGCCCTGCTTATTGATGAGGTATTTTTCAAAATTGCCGCGCAATCTTATCTGCATCTGCCCATTCTCATCCTTCGTCGAGAGCCAGTGGTAAATGGGCGAATCATTCATATCTACTTTCGCGGCAATTGGAAAGCTGATGTTATACACGCTGTCCATGTACGACGTAAGCGCCGCGTTTGACAGCGGCTCTGCCCCGAAGCTGTTGCTCGGGAAAGCAATCACTACAAGATCATTCGCATTAGAATCCTGTAACTGTTGCAACTGCGCAAACTGGCTGGTCAGGGAACTTTGCGTTGCAGTGTTCACAATCAGTATTCTTTTGCCTTCATACTGGCTGAAATCGATCGTGCCACCGTTTGCCGCCGCTACTTCGAAGCTGTAGATACTTGTTGGCTGGTACGCCATCAGTACGAAAAATGCAATGGTTAATATCTTAAACATAGAATGAGTTTTAAAAGTTAATCCCCGCCAGTGCAGGCTTCGGAACTGATCTCTGAATAATCCTGGCTGTTGGTATTATCGCTGAAGTGATAGTAGTACACGCACGTCCAGGTGCCGTTGCCGTTTTGATAGGAGTAGCGGTATATCTTCAATCCTGTGTAGCAGTTACAGTTAATCTTCTTCTTGCCCTCGCCGGTACAAGCGGGCAGCGTACGGGTGTAGGTTGTCGTGCCGATGGAGTTATCACTCCACTGGTATTTATAATTCTGTACCCAGGTGCCATCGGGATTGTCTGAGCAACTGACCGGATATATTTGCCCCAGTTCGCATTCGCAGTTGATGAGCGCGTAACCCTGGCCGGAGCAAATGGTATTAGCGCAATAACCGTAGCTGTTAGCCAACGTTTGTACTAAAGGATCTGCACTGGCCCTTGCATCAGCCTCGGATTGCGAGTAAAGGGAAAAATATTTGCGGGCAGGCACCGTATATGATACCCCTGAACCGCCGAAGCCGGGACTGCAGGTATTTGGTCCCCTGCTAAAAGTAACCGCCGAATTAAAGTAGACGCGCAGCGTATCATCTATATTTGGCGTTGCGTAGCTGTACGCAGTTTTCTTCACTACAAAGCTATCCTTGTCCCGTACCTGTATTAACCGGTTAAAGGCGTCGTACTCGAATGTCTGAGTTCTATTATTAGCGTCGGTAATACTCGTAACACCGACCAAACGCCTATGTGTGTACGTGGTGACTTGCGCCTGCGACAAATTCGTGCGAATTCTGTTGAGCTCTGTTCGCAATGCCGCGCCATCCAGGGATTGCAACTGGCTTATAGACATAGAAAGCTGTGCGGTGGCTGTTGCGTATGTTTCGCCTGTTATTTTTGCAACCGGGTATTTCTTTCCATATCCCCAAATAATGGAATTCACTATCCCGTTTTTCCCGGTGTACTGGAGAATGTTCCCGCGCTCGTCATAGAAATCAATGATGCCCTCCACCTCCAATGCATTTCCCTTAGAAGAACGCTCCAGTGAAACTGGCTCGTAGTTACCATTTCCGGCATCGCCGTAGTTTGTCTTCACTTCAACCACCGGCAAGCTGTTCTCGGTCTGGCTCACGTCCACCAATCTCACAATATCGTTTCTTGCAATCATGTCGGCATACACTTGCTGGCCGGAGTAATCATCCGGGTATTTGTTGATGGTTTCCACCGTTTGGCCTAAGCTGTTAGCCGTGGTTACTTTGGTTGCTTGCAGGTGATGGGTATTGTCGTACGTATACTTCGTGATGCTGGCCATAGGATTGAGGCCGTTTTCATCGTACGCGGTTTCTTTCACGGTATCGGCGTACACCCAACTTGAGAACACTCTATAGCGGACCATGTCAAAACAGTTTATGACGGTATGGAGAATGTCCTGGCACTGGAGCGTCATGCACGTTGTGTCATAACCGGTAGTTTGCGGCACCTTCATTACAATAGCGTAGCCGTACACAGTACTGTCAACGCGTGGGTCGATCACATATGTATACTCCGTTTTTTTCAGGCTGCGGAGCGTTCCATCGGTATGCTTTTTGAAAATCGTTTCGGAAAGCGGTTTGGCATTTAGCCTTGAGCTGAAGTTGCTGAGCGGGGAATTAATAATGTCTTTATTCCACAATATTTCTCCTAATGCATCAGATTCAACAAGGAACTTGCTTTCTACACCGCCACCCGTAAAGTTCTCACCGCGCCCCTCCACTATCGCGGTATAGAATACGTGCGATCCCGCAAAGTCGTTCAACGACTTCAGCGAGCTTGAGTTGAGCGTTTGGAGTGTGCACATAAACCCAAGACCGGTAGCCGGACAAGTATACTGCCTGATCGTGCTACCTACGTACTGCGGCGACCACGAGACCAACAGCGACGATTTGTTTAAATCAGAGAGTGGAGCATAGTAGTATTCGGTGACCTCGGGTTTTTCATTAGGGTTGCCTTTCAGTATTGCCTTAATACGCGCGCCGCCTGCAGCCTCTCCGTAGCCGGTAACATCTTTCTGTAGGTAGTATTTGATTTTACAGTGCGTGGTCACCACAGTGCCATTCGCCTTGTACCGCAGCGTGTACGTGCCGGCGTCGAGGTATATGTATCTGGTAACAGTTGTCCCCGGAGAAAATGCTTCATCGTATACGCTGGAGCCGGTTGAAGTAAGTATCTCTACCCTGCCAATATTGTGCAGCGGGTCAAACGTGCCGTTTCCGCTGTTATCGATGCAATTGATATTTAGCTCTACCGCTTGCCCGTTAATGGTGAACGACTTTGTCTTACTTACCTCCGTCCACGTGCTTGTGCCCGTAACATCGCATTCAAAGTCGTGCCGCGTGTTGAATGTCAAAGTATCAGCAACATAGTGCGGTTCGTACAGCAGCATGCTTATACCACCCGTGGGATACACAATTTTCTCCAGCAATCCTTTGGAGCCGTAATCGAAACGTGGCGACCTGTCGGCAGTGGCGCTGGGAAATAAGTATGCGTAATCGGCTCCGAGGTTTGGCGCAAAGGTTGAGTTTACCTGCCCATTGAAAAACCCCCAATGGTCCTGTGAGAACGAGAGCCGCGAAGGCCGCCCGGAAGGATCCTTATACATGAAATAGTGTGTTTTATGCAGCGCTCCGTCCGATGAGTTCTCCACCAGTGAAGTCAGGTAGGGGGTTTTGTTGTTGCCGGTATAGTACTCATTGTCAAAAGCAGCGTTTGAGGTTACTGTCAGATAGTTCAAGTCATATGAACCAATCAGGTTTACGGAATCATTCAATACAATCCTGCTGATGAGGCTATCGTTGCAATCCTGGCGCGCGGTGTAAGTAAAATAAATTGACCCGTAGCCCGGGCTCGTAATACTGGATAGTAATACGCCCTGCGTTCTTACGACGTTGATGCATGTAGTAGTAGGAACGGATGAGGGACATGCATCGCAGCCGCCCAGGGTAATGTTTTTAAACATTGTTTGGGAGACGCCGTTATCATTCACGTATTCGTGCGGCGTATAGCTGAAAGTAATTTTCTCACCATTTGGATGCTGAATCTCTTTTAGGTACCACGAAACCGGCATGTACGCATTGAAAGATCTGCCGCATGTTTGCTCGCGTTTCGTCTTTTCTACCGCTGCGCTTCCCCCGAATAAATAAATGATGCCGTCCGGCGTGGTGAACTTAAAATTGTAGTCGGCCGTAGCGCTGAGGTCATACTCAATCTTAATCGGAGAGCGCTCAATCATGCGCACCTGCATCTGATCGTTCAACACAAAGCTGCCCGAGTAGCCATTAAAATTGAAATTGAACAGGTCTGGCTCAGAATCGTACCCTCCGGTCAGGCTGATCTCACCCGATTCAGCAATCTTTCTCATGTAGCTGTACGTGGCCCAACTTTCTTCCACAGGCGCGTAGGGCGCTTGCCGGGTGTTGACTATGTCTGGTGTTCCGCGCACAGTACGCGTAACTACACCACCCGCATTAATGGCCCATCCCATTCCAACGCGCGATGCAATTTCATCAACCCGTATCCCACCCGAACTATAACCGAGCGAGACTGAAGTGGATAGCTTTTTACCTGCTAATGTAAAAAGCGGAATGCTGACATTTGGCGCGCCGGTGTTTTTGTTGATCGACATTTCGCCGTACCTGATAATTGATGCAGCGTTAGGTGGTGGAGGAAGCACGTCCACCATTGGGTCGAACGTTTTGTCTGTTTGTGCAAGGAGCCACTGCATGCACAAGACACATACAGTAATGATGATGCCTTTCTTCATGATGAATGGTATAAGAATTAATTGAAGCTGTATCCTACTCTGAATTTTATCGGCTGCGACCGCGGGATCTGCTCATAGCTCAAGAAGTCCCACAGGAGCTGCACTTTTGTTTTTTTGAATAGCTTGCTTTGTACCGCCACTACTTTACTCACCCCAATCAAACCGCTCTGCTGCCAATTATCAGCGCCGTACAGTTGCCGTATTGTATTGAATGGTTGTTGGTAGTTGTATTCAAATCCGCCGCTGGCGTAAAAACTGCCTTTCAGCTTCACGTCCAGGAAACTTCGAATGCCGACACCTTCATGCGTAATTTGTATGTGCCGGATATTCTCTCCCCAACCAAGTTTATAGCTGACCCCAATACCAGCGACGGATCTATCATTCAGCTTATATCCCGCTGAAAAAGCCAAGTCACTGGTCACCGGGAAGTAGCCATTGCTTCTTGCGCTCTGCACATTTGCCCCCAATTCGATCCTGTTCCAAAAGCTTTTTGTTTTTTGTGAATTCGGCTTGAAGTCAGGCATATCCATCTCGCTGCTGCCGCCACCGAGTTTTGTTACCTTATCTTTCAGTTGATTGATCTGTGCCTGGGCCGATTGAATGTTCTGCTGCATCGCGCGCGATACATCCGGCCCGCTGCCGAACCGCTGGAGCATGTTTTGTTGTATGGAGGCTCTCGTCTGCAAGCCCGGAATCGGTGCTGCAGAAGCGACAGGATCATTTCCTGGCAACCGGAACATACTTGCAAGCATTGAGTGCTTCGCAAAAAACTCTTTGAATGCAGGAATTTTATTCGCCAGTTGCAGCAATTTAGCCTCAAGCTTTGATGGATCATCCAGGATGCGCTTGTACTCATCAACCTGGGCGCGGTAGTAGTAAACGTCTTTTTGAAACTTTTTGAACTCTTTGGCGAGGCCGAGTTTCTGTAGCTGTTCTTTTAAGTACTGTTGCCGTTCTTTCAACTGCCGCTGCACTTCAGCAGCATAGTTAAGTTTCTCTTGAAGTTGGCCGTAGTTGTCTAATGCGGATTTGTATCTTTCGCTCAGTGAAGCCACCGCAGCACTTTGTTCGAGGAATCCCACCGCCGTTTGCATAGAATCGAGGTGCCCGCTGTATACATTTTGTAAACTGCTTGAGTTTTGCAACTTGCTGTAGCGCGCAGCTACATCACCGAAC
The DNA here is from genome assembly GCA_035626755.1 of Flavipsychrobacter sp. GTDB lineage: Bacteria > Bacteroidota > Bacteroidia > Chitinophagales > Chitinophagaceae > MKUN01. The sequence continues at coordinate 842 of DASPNB010000074.1, read as the reverse complement.
AACGCCTTTGCTGCTGCAGAATCCTTCTTCCACAGCTTCTGCCGCATTTTCTTCTCCTGCTTTTCAAGCTTGGCGAGGTACTTTTCAGTTTGCCTGTCGAGTTTGCGCTCTAAATCCTGTGATTTCTTATTGATCTTGCTAAACAACTTATCTGGCAAGTTGTGAAGCTTCGCGTAGAGCGTCGAATCTTGCCCTTGGACGAGTGAGCAAATGCAAAGGAATAGCAGTACCAGCAATGCAGTGGGGTGCAGCCGCATAGTTAGGACGGTTCAGGGTGATACAATAGTGTTTAGGTGCTACAAAGCGCAGAGACCAGTTGGTTCACAGGAATGGACGAGTCGCTAATCAGAAGAGAAAACTGGGTGGGGTTAGCAACGCAGCAAGTGCGTTCGCGGATTAAAAATGGAAATTGTTTTTGTACTCGCAAAATTTTTTCCGCATTCATTGATGCTCATCAAGCGAATGTGCAAAAACTCATAAATGCCTTATCGATTTTCATATCTCCCTTACAAAGTTGGCATGCACTAAGAGTGTTATCCTACTTAATGTAACGGCAATGGGCATATGTAAATTATTCATTCTTCGATTTAATTTTATCCGGATTCAAAATAAGAACGTGCCCATTTAAGTACTGTGTGGCATTACTAATAACATCACCGCAACACTGTAAAATTTATTCGGTTAATTCCCGTCTTCTCAAATATTCCTTTTTACCTTCACGCCCTGAAAATTCTTTTCATGCTCTCAAAGACGTTTGGAAGTGCGGTGTACGGAGTAGAGGCAGTCACCATAGCCGTGGAAGTCAGCATATATCCCGGCGCATACAGCTACATTGTTGGCCT
>DASPNB010000073.1:0-2302 GCA_035626755.1 Flavipsychrobacter sp. | reverse complement strand
CCACTAAGATCGCAATACGCAACCTTGTATATACACGATACTATCGCTATTACCGGGGCGGCAGGCTTCATTGGCAGCTACCTTACCGGCTATCTTAACCAGGTAGGATTTGAGAATCTTATCCTGGTCGATAATTTTTCGGATGAGCGCAAAACGCGCAACCTGGAAAACAAGATATTTAAGCAGAAGATAGACCGTGAAGAATTCTTCGACTGGCACAAGACTAATCCCGGCGCTATACAGGCCATTTTTCACTTAGGTGCCAGAACAGACACTACCGAAATGGACTACGAGGTGCACAAAAAGTGGAATCTCGACTACTCCAAAAAGATATGGGAGCTCTGCGTGGAGGAAAATATACCCCTGCTCTATGCTTCATCGGCGGCTACCTATGGCAGTGGCGAGCATGGCTATACCGACAGCCACGACATAGTTAAGCAGCTACAGCCACTCAACCCCTATGGCGTTTCAAAGAACGAATTTGATATATGGGCATTGGAGCAGACTAAGACGCCGCCCAATTGGTTTGGTGTAAAGTACTTCAATGTTTATGGTCCAAATGAATACCACAAGGGCCGCATGGCTTCGGTAATACTTCATGCCTACAGGCAGATCAAAGAAAAGGGAGAAGTAAAACTCTTCCGCTCTCACAATCCCGACTTTGAAGATGGTGGCCAGAAGCGCGACTTCGTCTACGTAAAGGATGTAGTCCGCATGTGCGTATGGCTCATGATGGCGATACCTGCGTCCGGTCTGTACAATATCGGTACTGGTAAGGCCCGGACCTTCTATGATCTTGTTTCAGCTGTCTTCAAAACATTGAAAATGCCGGAAAATATAAGCTTCATAGATACCCCCGAAGACATCCGTGACAAGTACCAGTACTTTACCCAGGCCGACATGAGTAAGTTCCTCACCACCGGCTACGACAGGGCTTTCTTTACTCTGGAACAAGGCATCTATGAGTACGTCTCCATGTACCTGGAAAAAGATGCTGTGTACTGATCGTTCTAACGAAATGTCTGCTTCAGACAATTGAACGACTCACGGAGCAGCTTTGCGTCGGCCTCATCCACATCTACCTCGACATGTTCTTCCCTTGCATCTAACCTGACCGACCTGATCAGTTTGGTGGAAAATGCTTCCTGTAAAGGCTTAAATCCTTTACCGCCGGCGAACCTGATCCAGGCCTGTCCTTTGCAGTTAAAATCGTTCATGTTAGCAGCGTTCTGCTTGCTTCCGTCGTCGAAAATGAAGTAGAACTTACTGGTCTCGTCAAGGCAGCCAAGGCTTTTAGCGGCCATAACCGCCTGGAAATACAGGTCATTATCCACCTTGGTGAAAACGAATCTTAGGCCCGTTCCCGGTACATTGCCTGTACAATCAACGTTCCGTTTGGTCATAATGCTGACCCTGTCGGTGAATTTGTCCTTATTAGTAGTATTGACACTATCGCAACTCTGGGCAAATGATGGCATTGCAGACAGCAGGAGGAATAGTAAAAGCAGGTTCTTCACGGTTAACAAATTGATGGACAAAACTAATAGATACGGCTTTTCTACACAACTACTGCTCCTTGCATTTCACAGTGCTCAATATCGTTTCAAAGCCTTTGCGGTTCTTAGGCTCATCTTCGGTAGCTCCCTGCGGGTTGATCATGATCATATTGCCACAGCCTTTAAACACCAGTACAGAACCTGAAAACGGCAATTTCTCGTAGGCCACAGTATAGTCAACCTTCCTGGCAGTAAACTCCCCTACTTTCACGTCTGTCGTGTCCTTACCCCAGCTGAAGCCTGTGCCTTCGTTCATCCCGGCTGAATTCTCAATATTCTGCATACAAAGCACGAGAAAGGAATTCAGGTCGAACTCATAGCCGATGATGATGAAGGAGACCAGGCCGCTTTCCAACTCACCCTCCTTCTCAGCCGAGTAGTAGATGGCGTTCTTATCCGGCTGCTCATTACCCACCTTCCAGCCGGAAGGGACCTTGAAGCGCACACCCATCCGGGAATACTTCTTTTGGGCCAGGAGAGGACCGGAAAAGGCCAGTAAGACAGCAACCAGGATCAGCTTCTTCATACCCTAAGATACGGTAAATATGCCAGCTGCCACTTGCTGCCACATCTCCGCCGGCTGCTGACATGTGCCTGCCGGTAAGTGACATGTATGCTGACAGCTTCCGCCGCTTTACTGCCACATAGCTGCCAGTTTAATTTTGTGTAGAACCGCTGTAGAAGCGGCTTTTCGTGCTTAGAGTTCCTGTGAAGTTGTCGCTCATATTTAAAGAACAGGCGACAGT
>DASPNB010000072.1:0-4750 GCA_035626755.1 Flavipsychrobacter sp. | reverse complement strand
ATATTACCCCATTTATCCGTTGTCATATAGCGAGCGGTCTCTTCTACATTGTTGAAAGCTGGACCTGGGCTACCTCCGCTTTTAGCCCATTGCCATTGCTGGGCTGTAATATTTAGAGCAGAAAAAATAAAGCATAAAGTGATAGATGCCAGCTTATTCATTGTGACTGATTTTAGCAAACTGTTCTTAAAAATATGGGAAAAGCATCGAAGATAGAAAAGAAAGCGACGACCCCCAGGCATTTTAGGGCAGTTGGTTACGTCTCAACTCAGTCGCCTTGATGCTGCCTAGGTCCCCGGAAGGCGGAAGACTCGGCAGGGAAGGAAGTCCATTCCTGCGGTTTATTGTTTTTCGCAATTGCTCGTTTCTCTCGGCCGCTAACCAATAATATCACCTTTGAACTAGAAATAGATCTACTACTTACGTATTTTTATCAAAGAATCATTTTCCCAATGTTGCTCCATCCATACTTTGCCAGATGTATCATAGTATTTCCAAATCCCATCTTTAATTGGTGTTATATTAGCCAATGAATAGTCTTTATAACATCTACAAATTCTACTATAGGCATTTAATGTTTCAAAACTGATCTCATTATTTCCGAAATTACTTTCAATGATTAGTTTTCGATTCCTATACAATTTTAAAGTTGCCCTCCCATAGCAGTCAAATAAAGTCGCTTTTATCACAGAATCTCCGGACAATTTGACGGAAATACTTGCTCCCGACTTAATTCTGGTTTTCTCGCTAGTCGAATTCAGCATTAACCCATATTCACGATAGTAAATTAAGTTATCACATTCTCTTTTTTTCAGGAATGACAGCGAAACAACCGATATAGCGACCATCGCTATCACAAACTTAGTCCTATTATCTTTCATGTTGAGTAGCGTTTCCCTCTGAACTGTTTTGTTGTGAATTTTGATTTCCCTGAGAATTGCCGTCTTTAACGGTAACATTCGTTTTATACGTAGAACCGTCATACGTCGGACTACCCTTGCATATGGTTGAAAGCGATTATTATTGCTGCAATGGCATCAAGCGAAAAAAAATTCGCTCTGATGAGCTGAGGGAAAATTAAAAAGATATCCTGAAAAGTCGACGTAATTTCAACCGGAACATCAACAAAGTTCTCCATGCTTTTTACCTGATCTTCATACGGTAAAGCGATCAGCTTTAGGCCTTCAACAAACGTATTATATTGAGCTTCTACGTTCATAATAAATTTTAATCGAGCGAGCACTTTTACAGGAATCGAATTTCCCGCTCCACCCAAAGATAAGCGACGCCCCCCAGGTATTTTAGGGCAGTTGGTTACGTCTCAACTGAGTCGCCTTGATGCTGCCGAGGTCCCGGGAAGACGGGTGACTCGGCAGGGAAGGAATTGTTTCATATTGCGTGTTTCGTTGGTTTCTATTGTAGCACTAGTCCTCTAACGGCTTGACCGCCAGAACTAGTTACGCGCAGGTAGTACACTCCACGGGGCCATGCCGACACATCTATACCTGACTCAAAGTTTTGTTCGTTGCTTCTCAATACCTCATTGCCCAGCACGTCACAAATCGCTATTGTAACTTTATCCTCTGATCGGAGAGAAACAAATAGTTTATCACTAACAGGATTAGGGTAGATAGTGATATTGTCAATCTTAGCGTCTTGAATGCCTGTAGTCCAGGGTGCAAAGCGCGCTAGGAAAATATCATAAAGCCCATTCCAGCCTATTGGCAACCCTTCACCTGTTGCTCCCGATGCTCCGTATGTTCCTCCGGCCATTATCATTCCTCCATTCAACGGCTCAAGCATTGTAATTTCGTCATCGCCGCTCGTCCCAAGCACCTTGCTGCTGAGGTAGTTACCGCCGGCATCAACATGTACCAGCCACGCATCGCCTGAACCGTATGCCATACCGACATGACCATCGGTCGACGCGGAGCTTCCCCCAATCCAAATACTTCCATCACTCGCCTTACATATTGCATAAGGCATTTCATTGTTATCGGTTCCTCCGAAACAATTATCCCACTGAATTGTACTATTACTATCTATGTCAAATAGCCAAAAGTCTCGGTTCCCAACATGATTATGTACATCACCGTCAGTCGAAAAGCTTGCGCCAACAACTAAAGCCCCGCCGCCTCCATCTTCTGTTATGCCGCCATTAGCACCATCATTATCCGTTCCCCCATAACACCTTGTCCAAATAATATTACCATTTCCTCCAATTCTAGCGATCAGGGCGTCTCCCGCACCATGATAGGTAATACAATCATAATCCCACGACCCAGTAAATGCATATAAATAACAACCTCCCCCTGGTGCCTGACTAAGTGACCTTGCATTATCATCATTACTGCCACCTACTACTACACTCCAGAGTTTGTTGCCATTGCTATCAATCTTTATTGCCCATAAATCACTGGCAAATTGAATACCGTAATGCAGGCCCACATCTCCGTCACTTGAATAGCTAATACCATACATTATGTATCCCCCGTCATCGCTTTCAATCATGTCTCTTAGCATTTCATCATTAGAACCACCGAAGCGTTTTGCCCAAATCTTATTGCCGTTAATGTCCTTTCGGCAAATAAGAAAGTCTCTTCCCACATTCAGGGTTGTGGTGCCTCCCCAAATAGATTCACCATTTGCTAGAGGGAAGTGGATGAAATAGTTACTATCCGGGTCTGTTGCTGCACACTCTTGCCATTGGAGCTGACCGTTTGAATCATATTTATTGCGTATTCCCCTGTTGGCCGTTACAGTACAACCAGAATTTAGATTTCCTGTTTGCGATGTTGTGCCTATATGCACAATAAAACCTCCGTCTGGGGTTTTCGAGACGTATTGGTTCACATCTTCATAACTTTCCCCCCCAAAGCCTTCAATAGACAGCAAAGCAGGTTGCTGCCCTGCTGCCGGCAGCGCAAACAATACAAAAGCAATATGTAACAGCCATTTCATCATTTATATAGACGGGTAATTCTTATTAAATATTAGTTTAAGCTACAATTAATTTTTCTCTTTATATAAAGGCGTGTGGGTTTCGCCGTAAAGTCAAGCGTTAAAAAACGGAGCACCCGCTTTTGTGCAAAACTTTATTTGCATCACCCCTCCCTCATTTCGTATCTTTATATACAAAGGCACTCATAGTGCATTTCTGCACTGCCTTTCACTACAGTTCTTTGAATCTAAACCCTGCTTAGCCGGCCAACATCAGTAAAAGCCGCGCCCAAAGCACTTTTCAGCCGCTTACGCACACTATACAGTGCTGCACCACGCTGCATCTGCATTGCACAAGCTTGCACAGTCGTTGCACAACCAGGCACACATGCTGCACAAGCAGGCACATACACGGCACAAGCCTGCACTGGCTGGCCGCAGCCCGTAAAAGCTAGCGAAGGCCCCCTGCACTAAAAGCACCAACCGGAAATGACCGGTAACAAACCGGTAAACGGTCGGTAACAAAACGGTAATAAACCGGTAAAACCCCGGAAAGAAACCGGTACAGAATCGGTAATAAAAAATGAAGGTTCTTCAATGCTGGTGCGGCTTTCCACCCCTCCGGATTTTCAAAATCGGTAACAAAGCTGTTAACCTGTATGCACCTATGATGGTAGTAAAATGGTAGCAAATGCACCTGTAATTCACCTAAAATGCACCTATAATTCACCTGTCTTCACCACAAAATGGTAGTATAAATACATACAACCCTTATGCAGCAACACTTGCACTGTCAATTATCACTCCCAAATGCACCTAAAACGATTTTTAAGCTTTTTTCGCCCTCACCGGATGTTGAAAAAACTGAAGTAAAAAAATCCCTTCTCTGGGGAAGGGATTGAAGTTCTTTATACGTTGAACCTGAAGTGGAGCACGTCACCGTCCTGCACTACATATTCTTTGCCTTCTATGCGCAGCCGGCCATTCTCACGCGCTGAGGCTTCGCTGCCGTATTTTACGTAGTCGTCGTAGGCAATGGTCTCAGCTTTGATGAAGCCTTTTTCAAAGTCGGTGTGGATGACACTTGCTGCCTGCGGGGCTTTCCAGCCGCGATGTATCGTCCAGGCGCGGACTTCCTGCACCCCTGCGGTGAAGTAAGTGATGAGATTGAGCAATTGATATGCCGCACGGATAAGCCTGTTAAGTCCCGGCTCTGTGAGGCCATACTCAGAGAGGAAAAGTTCTTTGTCTTCCTCGTTTTCCATTTCGGATATCTGGGCTTCGATGGAGTTGTTCATTACTATCACACCAGCACCTTCATCAGTAGCTGCTTTTACCAGTGCTTCTGAATATTTGTTGCCTGTGTGTATGGCGGCTTCGTCAATGTTGGCTACATAGAGGACAGGCTTCTGCGTGAGCAGGAAGAGGTCTGCGATGGCTTCAAAGTCCTCACCTTCCAACTGCAGACCACGGATGTTCTTACCCTGGAAGAGATGCTCTTTGCACTTGAGTAGCACTTCCAACTGGCGTTTTGCTTTGGGGTCGTTCTTGGCTATTTTTTCTACGCGGGCTATTTTCTTTTCTACACTGTCGAGGTCTTTGAACTGGAGTTCCGTATCGATTATTTCCTTGTCGCTTACCGGGTTGATCTCACCTTCTTCGCGGAGAATGTTCTCATCTTCAAAGCAGCGGATAACATGGACGATGGCATCTACCTCGCGGATATTGGCGAGGAACTTGTTACCGAGGCCTTCACCTTTGGATGCACCCTTTACGAGTCCGGCTATGTCCACGAATTCTATAGTGGTCG
>DASPNB010000071.1:0-2807 GCA_035626755.1 Flavipsychrobacter sp. | reverse complement strand
GGTGGAACATTTTGAAATACCGGACGAGGGATATGTATTGCAACCAAATGTGCTGTACCTGGGCGTAACGCAGGAGTATACCGAAACGCACAGCCATGTGCCATTCCTCGAGGGCAAATCGTCTACGGGTCGCCTGGGTATAGATATACATGCAACAGCGGGCAAAGGTGATGTAGGCTTTTGCAATACCTGGACGCTGGAGATATCTTGTGTGCACCCGGTGAGGATATATGCAGGTATGCCTATAGGACAGCTCATCTATTTTCCTGTAGATGGTGAGATACTTACCAAGTATAACGATAAAAAGAATGCGAAATACAACGACCGTACGATACGCCCTGTAGAAAGTATGATGTGGCGAAACGAGTTTTAATTCTGCATTAATAAAAACAGGAGAAGATTTGAAACCAGGGCATAATTGAAATGCAAAATTAGAATCATAACTATTTGATTGTCAAAGCCCTCTGAGGAGTTTTTGTTCAGTCCCTGTAAAAACACCTGGCTAAAACAGCGGCAATTCCCTAACACTTAATGTAAAAGCTACGTCTATTAGTCTGATCTCAATTTTTTCACTTTTCAAAAACGGAAATCCATGAAAAGAACATTACGCTTTCTTTCAATTCTCGGCGGAATATTTGTGACGCTACTGTGCGCACAAAATGCTTCTGCACAGGTGACCTCTGTCACTGCCAACTATTACGACAGTTCGTATAGCTATTGTAACACTCCTGCGCCGGTATCGGGCTTTGGCATGTACTACGCCACAGGTGTACTCCAGGCAAATGACTCAACAGATTTCTACATCAACTACGGCGATGGAAGCGACACCTCGTTCCGCCTTGCCACACAAATGCAGTTTACATTCACTGTAAACCACACCTATTTGACGACAGGCACTTTTCAGATTATGGTAGCTGTTACCAACGTGCTGACAAGTGCTACCGACACAGTATACGGAAATACTTACGTTGTTACCAACACGTGCTCTTCGCTGCAAGGCCTGGTTTGGGGTGATACAGATGCTGATTGCGCGTTTGACACCGGCGAATCCCTTTTCAGCTATGTTACAATGAAGGTGACCAATACTACAACCCTGACGGATTACTATGTATCAACAGACGCTAATGGCATGTACTACATAGAAGTGCCAGACAACTATACTTATACTATACAAATGGCGAACCTGCCCGGTGGGCTTACCCCGGTATGCCCGGTTACAGGTATAGCTAACCAGGCCGTTTCAGGTACAGGTACGTTTACCAATGATTTTGGCTATGACTGTAATAGTATGGCAGTTACTGATTTCTCTGTAACAGGCGGCGCTAACTTCTTCCGCCCCGGCCATGTACGTCATCTCTACGTAAGTGCACACACCAACAATATCTGCCAGGGTCATCCGGCTACTGTAACTTTAGTTCTTGACAACCTTCTGTCCTGCGTAGGTACTTATGGTGGCACTCCTCCCACAAGCGTTGTTGGCCAGGTAGTTACCTGGAATGTTTCCTCACTCAGCCTGCTGGGTTCTCTTTATTCAAACCTGCAGATCTATTGCGATTCAGCAGCAGTTCTGGGCGATACACTGTGCAACCAGCTTTATATAAGCTATACAGGCGTTACTGACACTATACCTCAAAACGATACTGCAGATATATGCCGCGCGGTAAGCAACTCTTACGATCCCAACAACAAAGAAGTTTCACCAAACAATGGTCCGCTTGGCCTGATTGAAAATGGCGAACTGCTTACTTACGTAATCAATTTCCAGAATACAGGTACTGACACTGCGTATAACGTAGTGATTGTTGATACACTGAGCAGCAACCTGAACGTAAATACATTCCAGCTGATAGAGGCTACGCATCCTGTAAATGTTACATGGTTGCCCGGTAATGTGATCAACTTCAGGTTTGAAAACATCTATCTGCCTGATAGCAATGTGAACGAGCCGCTGAGCCATGGTTCTGTTGCTTATCGCATCAATGCGAAGACCGGTCTTCCGCAAGGCACACAGATCAATAACACAGCTCACATATACTTTGACTTTAACCCGGCTATCGTTACTAACACTACTCTTAACACCATCAATATACCTCTGTCGGTATATAATGTAACCAATGGTGTGATAGCAGCTAAGGTTTATCCTAACCCTGCGAACAACGAGCTGACAATAGCTACTGAAGGCATCCGCAACTTTACAGCTCATGTTAGTGACCTGCTGGGACGTAATGTTGTAACAACAATGACCAACACAGGCAAGGCAGTGATCAATACTTCATCACTTCCTGCCGGAATGTACATCCTGAACATCAACGCCGATGGAAAGGAAATGAGCACTAAGATCAGTGTTCAGCACTAATAGATGATTGAATTAGAAAGAGCCTGCCGGATTTCGGCAGGCTCTTTCGTTTTATAGTTTTCAAGCCAATAAAAAAGCCTCCGACTCTGCGGAGGCCTTTTTATATTTCTTAGACTCTGATTAGTGAGCAGGTGCCGGAGCAGCAGCTGAATCAGCAGGAGCAGCAGTCATAGTATCAGCAGGAGCCGGAGCTGGAGCTGGTTCCATATCAGCAGCAGGAGCTTCAGTAACTACTGAATCAGTAGTAGTACCTTCAGTGCTTTCACTGTTACCGCAAGAAGCGATGAAAAGACCCATTGTCAGAGCGAAAATGCTTAATTTAACGAATTTCATAATTTGAATTTTAAAGATTGATTTTAAGATTTATACAGGAAACAGGAAAAGGTAACCCGACACACTTATATATTTTTATAAAAATACAAAAGCCGATCATGGAGACCGGCTTTTAGCA
>DASPNB010000070.1:0-5053 GCA_035626755.1 Flavipsychrobacter sp. | reverse complement strand
CCAGGTAGAATTTGCCGAGCGATTGTAAGATGTCTGCACGCAGGTACCTGTTGTCGCTGTATTCATCCAGCATGTCCTCCAGTTCTTTTTCCATTGCGGCAGTATCCTGCCCGGCAATTCCGGCACGATGTCTGTAAGCTGCCAATAGTAGCATGCAGCGAAGCTCCGGGTCTTTACTGTCTTCAGCCCATTGCAGTATCAGCTTTCGGTCTGGCGTAGTCATTTTGTTCCCACCTTTCCGCAACCTGCCTTGCTCCAGCGAATCTATGTATCGGTACTTGTCGCGGTAACTCTTTCCATACAGGTGCACCGGCTGCGCTCGCAAGCCTGTGCTATACAGTAAAAGAATAAGCCAAAATAAACGGTACATTTTGCTGGGTGTGTTCTGCCCTTGAAAATAGCAAACATCCGCAAAAAAGAAGACCCCTGTTGAGGGGTCTTCTTTTTATAGCCTGGTGAATTTCTGATAATATCTACCCCGGCTCGTTTTTAGTTCAGCGAGATAGTTGCCCGGGGGAAGAGAACTGATGTTTAATGTCTTGTTCAGAGACAGCTCTCTGCGCAGTACAAGCTGTCCCAGGTGGTCTGTCACCGATACGGTAATATCATTGGTATTTCCCTGCATCGATAGGTGAAGGTTATTTCCTTCTACAGGATTAGGGTAGACCTCAAACACATTTTCGTGCTTAGTAGTAGTATTTAGCGACAACGTCAGTTGAGAGTTATAGTTACAAACTGAATCCAGTTCCTGCGTATTAAGTACCCTGTCATACAGCCTCACTTCGTCTATGTATCCGCTGAAATGGTTTAAGGCACCGCTCCACCAAACGCCCAGTTTTAAAGGACTCACACAGGAATCGATCATGCTGTCGTTTGATGTTCCCGAAACGGTATCCTGTCCGGTTAGTATGCCATTTACATACATCCTTTTTATCCCGTTGTCAAACGTGAGCAACACGCAATACCATGTATTCAGCTGGGTAATAGAATCCGAGTATACATAGTTAGGCAACAAGCCCACGGGCTGACAGTCATTATTATGTTTGGTTCCGAATAGCAGATTGTTGCTGGGATGCCAGCTGGCTGCAAATACTTCTACTTCAAATTGGATAATAGGATTGCCTGCATAGGTGGCTTTATTGATAATGTCCTGCATGGACGCCGAATTGGTCTTAAACTTAAAGGCAACAGTTGCTGCATGTCCCATCGTAATGTCGTTGCTGTCCGGAACTTCAATCCAGTCATTTATTCCGTCAAAGAAAGCCGCGCTGTTCGGATTGCCAAAGTCATCAGATCCGAAGGTGACGCCTCCGTGATTGATCCCATGATTGTCGTTGCCGCTGAGGTCCTGCACAGAATTGTTGAGCGGTAGGTAAACTTTCAGTCCGTTGTTCAGATTCACCTGCGCATCGGCAGAAAATAATATCGCCAGGGCTGACACCAGGAGTATGGATTTTCTCATATAGGTATTTTAGAATCTAAAAATAAAAAAAAGCACATATAAATATGTGCTTTCAGTATATTTTACTAAAACTGATTATGCTTTTGAACCTGCGTGCTTCTTTTCACGGATACGTGCAGATTTACCGCTGCGCTCACGTAGATAGAACAATTTCGCGCGGTTTACACGGCCAACCTTGTGCAGGATGATAGAATCGATGTTTGGAGAGAACAGTGGGAACAGGCGCTCAACACCTACACCGTCAGATATCTTACGAACAGTGAATGTCTGAGTAGAACCCTGGCCCTGGCGCTTGATAACATCGCCTTTGAACGACTGGATACGCTCTTTGTTTCCTTCTACGATCTTATAGTTAACGGTTACGTTGTCACCGGCTTTAAATTTCGGAAATTCTTTCTTCCCTGTCAGTTGCTCGTGTACAAAAGCTACAGCGTTCATTTTACTTAATTTTGGGACTGCAAAGTTAATGGATTAATTAGTTTCTGCAAAAAAATATCCGTCTATCTTTCTGCTATTTATCGCCATTTTCGTCATTTAATAGCTCGGGACGCCTTTCAGTCGTCCTTTTCACTGCTTCATCGTGCCTCCATACCTCCACTTTCTTCGGGTCACCGCACAGCAGGATCTCAGGCACTTTCCAGCCCCTGAAGTCCGCCGGGCGGGTATACACGGGCGGGGCCAAAAGCCCATCCTGGAAGGAATCGAAGAGGGCAGATGTCTCATCATTCAGCACCCCCGGTATCAGTCTGCCTACGGCGTCTACCACCACCGCAGCGGCCAGTTCACCCCCGCTCAGCACATAGTCGCCTATAGATATCTCCATAGTCACAAAATGCTGCCTTATACGTTCATCTATTCCCTTATAATGCCCGCAGATAATTATGATGTTTTCCTTTAATGAGAGCCTGTTGGCGGTTTTTTGCTCAAAAAGCCCTCCGTCAGGGGTCATGTATATTATTTCGTTATATTTCCGTTCTGCTTGTAGCTTTTCTATCAGTATCGCCAGTGGTTCAGGCATCATCACCATGCCTGCCCCGCCGCCAAACTGGTAGTCGTCCACCTGTCCTTGCTTATAAGGGGTATAGTCTCTCAGGTTGTGGCGATACACTTCCAGCAATCCTCTGGCCTGCGCCCTCTTCATTATAGAGTGCCCGAAAGGACTGTCCAGCAGTTCAGGTAAAACGGTAATTATATCTATGCGCATATTCAGTCCTAAGTCCTAAGTCGAAAGTAATAAGTCTCAAAAAAACATGGTCAAACAAACCCGGTCAATCACTTAATCCCCCCAAATCCCGGTTCAGTTACAAATAAACTTCCAGCAATCCATCCGGCAGATTCACATCCAGTTTCTTTTTCTTCAGGTCTATTCCGTCTATGGTTTGCTCTATCAGTGGTATCAGCACTTCAGCGTCTTTGTAGTTCACCTGCGCCAGCCACTGCGTAGGTGTCTGCATTATGTCTGCTATCTTTCCCAGCTTGCCATGCTTCCTGTCTGTAACTTCAAACCCTATCCACAGCAGCGGAGAATCAGCAGCCTTCTCCGATAGTATTTCCTCCTGCACATACACATGCTTACCCACCAGTCGTTTTGCCTGTTCTACTTTTTCAATGTCTTCCAGGTTCACTATATATTCTGCATTATTGCTCGCTTTGCATTGCAGTGTGAAGTAGGGGATATAGCTTTCCTTGTTCAGCTCCACAAAGAGTGGCGCGCCTTTTTTCAGCCAATCCGAATGGCCAATTATATGTGTGAGGATCACTCCGCCTTGCAGGCCGTGTGTGGCCACTATCTTTCCTATTCTTATCATTATTCTACGGCAAGTTTTCCTTTAGCGTGTATACCGCGCGGACTCACCACCTGGTAAAAATACATACCGCTGCTTAGGTTTCCGCGGTCAATGATGGTCTTGTTGCCTGTCACGTTTTGTTCCCTCACCACTTGTCCCATAGCATTGCTGATCACCAGTTTCATCCCCGGTGCCGGCTGGTCTATATACAGGGTGGACTGCTCGCGCAGCGGATTGGATGCCAGCTGCACTACGTTCTTACCGGCTACATTTTTTACGGAAAGCGGATCGGTCCGCAGTATCGTCATTTGCTGGCTCGGCACATGATAGAAGGCGATCGGCAGTATTGTATCTGTAGTGTACCAGGTATAGCTCGTCACTACATTCCAGTTTGAACCTACCAGCGTGCTGTCTATGGTTTTTATGCGTGCTACATTATTATACGGACGGAAATAGGTGATCAGTGTTCCCCATCCATCGTAATATCTTTTTACCCTTCCACTGTTGGTATTGTTCTGCCAGTTGTCGCTCAGGCTGTCGCCATAGTTCATAGGGAAGTTGAAAAGCACTTTCGGATTATTGGTATAGTCTGCTGCATTTACAGCGCCCATATTTTCACCGTTGATGATCAGTTGCGATCCAAGGTCGGTGAAATAAGTATAGGTAGTGTCGCCCGACATTCTTCTTCTTGCTACAAGGTTACAGGTAAGGAAGTCCGATTCAAATTCAGTGCCATCTATGTCTATATATTCCAGGTTGCCCACAAAGTTGAAGCTGCTCTGGAACGAGAAATCCCAGGTCACGTTAGCGCCGCCTCCCCCGGGGTTAGTAATGTTGGTGCCCACATAGATAGTAGTACCAAAACCATAAGAAGGCAGGTAGTCCTGTATCACAGGCTGGGCATTCGCGCCCGGGGCGCTCAGCAAAAGAATAATGATAGTTTTTATCGGTGTACGCATACAATATTTATTAGGGGTTAATAAAATACTCAGTCCCATATGGCAAAGGTCGCATTCTTTCCACAAACGGTAAAAAATGACCGTACTAATGACATACAAATGAGCAAAAATGCTAACTTCACCACACTAAAAAGCTATTTATGAAACGTTTTATCGCATTTCTTGCACTCTCAATAAGCATCTCCGCTCTTGCCCTGGCTCAATCTTCTAAAGAATTTACCGTGGTAAGGAAGAACGGCAAGACTATGATGACTAAAGACGGCAAAACCAGCGAGATAAAAGACCAGGTAACAACAGCCAACGGCCATATCTTTAAACCCAGCGGTACTGTAATACTCAACACGGGTATATCAATAGAACTTAAAGAAGGAGAAGCTGTAGACATGAATGGCAAAAAGATAGCCGACCAGTCACAGAAAAGCAGCGCCCCCGGCAAAGCAACTAACAAATAAGAATTAGAAGAATAAACAAGAAGCCGCCGCAAGGCGGTTTTTCGTTTACACAAACAGCGTGAAAATCAAACTATTCTTTTTTAGGTGCATCATACGACGTTTTTTTTGAGGTAGTTTGTTGCCAGGTAAGAGTTTCAGCGGGGTATACTACCATTTTGTGGTGAAGACAGGTGAACTTTAGTACCATTTTAGGTGAACTTTAGGTGCATTTACTACCATTTTAATACCATTTGTCCCGTCCTGAAATAGGTTTGTCCCGTCCTGAAATAGGTTTACACTTGGTTAGAAAATCCTGATTTTAGTTTACATGTCATTTTTTCAGTCCTGAAATTAGTTTACACGTAAATTTCTTAATCCTGTTTTTGGTGTACAGCCTGTTTTCTTAATCCTGAA
>DASPNB010000069.1:0-2793 GCA_035626755.1 Flavipsychrobacter sp. | reverse complement strand
CTGAGCGACGTGAGCACTGCAGCTGCGTGGGTGGCTGCTCTCAGCTATACCTTCCAGATATATTTTGATTTTTCGGGATATTCGGACATGGCTATCGGGCTTGGCCTTATGATGGGTTTTAAATTTCCGGAGAATTTTAATAGTCCGTACACGTCTCTTTCTATCACTGAATTCTGGAGGAGGTGGCACATAACACTGGGCAGCTGGATGCGCAATTATCTATACATTCCTCTCGGAGGTAATAAGGTTAGTCAGTCACGGCTGTATTTTAATTTGTGGATCGTTTTCCTGGCTTCAGGCTTGTGGCATGGAGCAGCCTGGGGTTTTATAATATGGGGAGCCTATCATGGCCTCTTCCTTGTGATAGAGCGATTGCTCCTTAGTAAGTGGCTGGCTAAAATCGGTAAGCTGGCAGTGGTGTATACCTTTTTTGTGGTAGTTATAGGTTGGGTGTTTTTCCGGCTGGAGGAATTGTCTCCTGCACTTGATTTTATACAACGAATGTTCGTTTGGAAGGCTGAAACTTATACCTGGATGCCTGACAGGCTTTATGTATTTACCATGCTTATGGCTACCTTCTTCTCATTCTTTGCCTTAACAAAATATGGTGAAAATGTGCAGGAGAAAGTATTTTTTGGTGACTTTAGCATCCGGGGGCATGGCGTAATGACCTGTGTAGTCTTACTGCTGGGCGTACTTGCAGCTGCTAGGATCACTACATCAACATTTAATCCCTTTATCTATTTCAGGTTTTGATATGACGGGAGAAAAGAAGAAGAAGATACTCTTTGGGCTGGTGTTTACTTTGTTGAGTATGCCGTTAGTGCAGTATAATCTTAATCTGCTCAAATCAATGGAACTAAAAGGTTATTACCAGTCGGCACAGGACACTACATTCACAAAGCAGGCCTGGTGGAGTGGTGGTTACCAGGAACAAAAAACAAAGTACATAAATGATAATGTGGGTTTCAGGCCGGATTTGGTGAGGATAAGCCACCAGGTAGATTTCTCTCTATTTAACATGGTGCACAGTAATGGTATCCTGGGAAAGGAGCAGTATCTTTTTTACAAAGAATATATTGATGCCTACCTGGGCCGGGATTTCCTGGGGTACAAAGAGATAGCGGATATCTCATCTAAAATGAAGTACCTGCATGATGTATTTAAGGCGCGCAATAAAAAATTTGTGATGGTGTTTGCGCCGTCTAAAGCTGATTGTTTACCGGAATATTTGCCGGAGCATCCGCTCGATACCATTACAGGTCCTACCAACAGAGAGGTATATAAGCGTTATTTTGATTCACTGGGGATAGCCTACATTGATTTTAACGAGGTGTTCAGTGAATTGAAGAAAACTAAGAAGATGGTATTCAGCAAGCAGGGAATTCACTGGACTGTATACGGCGCAACTTTTGCTATTGACAGTTTTGCGAACTACATAGCCAGGGAAAGCAATATCGCAATGCCGGATTTTGAATATACGCTTAGTCAGACCGATGTGCCCCGGAGCGCTGATAATGATATAGGTGCTTCACTGAACCTCATCACTCCAATGAAGGAATCGTTTATTTATCCCACGATAAGCATTCGCAATGACTCGACGAAAAATAAGCCCAGCGCAGTGTATGTAGGTGACAGCTTTATGTGGCTCCTGATTGAAGATAGCATTGGCAGGCTTCATAATCACTGGGAATTCTGGCCCTACTTTGTAGATGCACATAGGGATGGGCAATATCAATCGGATATAAATAGCTATAACTGGAAAGGCAGCCTTGACAATGCTGATTATGTGTTCATCCTCTATACCTGCCCTAACCTGGACGAACTTCCGAAGTTTATAAACCGGGCTTATGAGGCCTATAAAAAAGAATAAGCTGAGCCGACTTCTGCGAAGCAGCGGTAGAGAGAGAATGACTTTACTCCTACCTTTGGTTTATGCCATTTAAAATGATTTCTGAAGCTGACTTAGCATATTTCCGTTCTGTCTTGCCGGCATCTCTGGTCTTGACCGATGCTGATGAATTGGCTCGCTGTGCCAGCGACGAAACTGAAGATCTGAGATGCCCCCCTGAAATTGTATTGCAGCCGGAGAATACCCGGCAACTCAGCCAAATTATGAGATACTGCTCTGAGCAGATGATAGCCGTAACACCTCGCGGTGCAGGCACAGGTTTAAGCGGGGGCGCGCTTCCGGTAATGGGCGGCGTTGTAGTGGATATGAGGCGCTTCAATAAAATTTTGAACATAGACGTCCGCAACTTCCAGGTAACTACTGAGCCGGGGGTTATCACGCAGGTGTTGCAGGAGGCTGTGCTTGAGAAGGGGCTCTTCTATCCTCCTGATCCTGCCAGTAGAGGTTCCTGCTTTATAGGCGGGAATGTATCAGAAAATTCCGGTGGGCCCAGGGCCGTGAAGTACGGAACGGTAAAAGACTACGTGCTTAACCTGGAGCTGGTGCTTCCAAACGGAGAAGTGATATGGACAGGGGCGAATGTGCTAAAAAATGCCACGGGGTATAATCTTACCCAGCTATTGGTGGGGAGTGAAGGCACATTGGGCATCATTACGAAAATAGTGTTGCGATTGATTCCTGCGGTGACGAATGATTTGCTTTTGCTGGTGCCATTCCGGTCTGCTGTTTCAGCCTGTGAGGCGGTAAACGCGATTATTATGGCGGGATATATACCTTCGGCACTCGAATTTATGGAGCGTGATGCCCTGGAGTGGAGTATGCGTTATACGCAGGTGCAAGGAATTGATCTGCCTGGTGACATACAAGCTCACCTGCTGATA
>DASPNB010000068.1:0-4160 GCA_035626755.1 Flavipsychrobacter sp. | reverse complement strand
GAGGGCCGTAACTATGAGCCGCACCAGGAAGGACAACAGCCAGAGTGTCACCAGGTTCAGCGGAAAGCGTAAGAGAAAGCCAACAGTGGCGTTCAGCAACCCAACTACCAATGCCACACCAATAGCAGTCCCATAGTTTCTCACCTTTACCGAAGGCATTATTTTGGCCATCAACAGTAGTATAGCGGCGTTTACCAGCAATTGTATTAACCAGCCCATGTTCTTTTTTCAAAAACAAGTGAAAAACTGTGCCAGATGCAATTGACCAGTGAAGATAAATACCCTGTTTTTGTTTCCTTCGTAACTTATAACAGCTCTTTAAATACAATCTTAATTGCGGCCACCGGCCCTCATTCGTCATCCTGGGTATCTTTGCGAATTTGTTGATTCATACACTGCAATCTAATAGATCACGTGATCCAGTTTCACGTCGTGGGATTCTTCGGGAAAGTTGTTGATGACCTGGAAAGGATAGCAGATACCTACTTTATAGCCCGAAGGATGTGAGGAGAAATATTTATCGTAGTAGCCCGAACCATAGCCGAGCCTGTAACTGCGATTATCAAAGCCGATGCCCGGAACGATATACATATCTATCTCACCTGTGTACTCAGAACTGTTAGCCGGGTGTTTAGTGCCAAAACGACCTTCCTCCAATTCTGAAAGAGAATGCAAGACAAGGTTTTGCAGTTCTTTTTTCGGCAGCGACTTCGGACATATCACGGTGATCTTCCTATCCAGGAGTGATTGTATAAGAGAATAAATATCAATCTCGGAACCGAAAGGAAGATAAGTATGTATCACTTTGGGCTGTCGTTGCTCAATAAGTTCTTCCAGTTTGGAAACAACCGCATTATCAAGGAGGGCTTTATAGTTAAGTGCCAAATCGTCTCTTTTTGCCAGGAGTATTTTCCGCAATTCTGCTTTTTGTTCTTTGGGAGTCATAACATATTTCGTTCTGCTAAGATAGTAAACCCTGAAAACTGCAATGACGGCTGCAAACTGCCCTTGCTTTTCTTATTTTTACCGCCGATGGCGAAATTCCTGGTCATTCAGACCTCTTTTATCGGCGACGTGGTGCTTGCGACGGCTGTGGTAGAAAAGCTGCACGCTTTCTTCCCTGATGCGCAGATAGATTTCCTGCTGCGTAAGGGCAATGAGGGTTTATTGAGGGATCACCCCTTCCTGCATAAGGTTCTGATCTGGGATAAAAAGCAACAAAAGAACCGTAACCTCTTCAGGCTGGCAAGACAGGTGCGCAGGGAAAAATATGATCATATCATCAACCTGCACCGCTTCGGAAGTTCGGGACTGATTACTTTTTTTTCAGGTGCGCCTAACAAAGCAGGCTTTGATAAAAATCCTTTCTCTTTTACCTACACAAGAAAGATAGCACATGTCATCTCTGAGCCATACACTGCACGACCCATACACGAAACGGAGCGGAACCAGCAATTAATTGCAGATATAACGGACGAGCAGGCAGTAAAGCCCCGCCTCTACCCCACTGCTGCAGACTTTGAAAAAGTAAAGCAGTGGCAAAATGAGCCCTATATATGCATTGCTCCATCTTCGGTTTGGTTTACCAAACAGCTCCCGGTAGAAAAATGGATATCGCTGATAGCTGCCCTGCCACTCCAATACATAGTGTACCTGCTGGGCGCTCCAGCCGACCAGGCATTGGCAGAGGCAATAATTAAGACTCGAGGGACGACAAAAGTGAGAAGCCTTTGCGGACAGCTCGATTTTTTACAATCTGCCGCACTGATGAAAGGCGCAGTGATGAACTATGTGAACGATTCTGCACCAATGCATTTTTGTTCTTCGGTAAACGCACCGGTAACCGCGGTCTATTGCTCTACGGTCCCTGCATTTGGCTTTGGTCCGCTAAGCGAAAATGCACATATAGTGGAAATAGCAGAAAGACTCTACTGCCGCCCCTGCGGACTGCATGGACATAAGACTTGTCCCGAAGGACATTTTCGTTGTGCTTTGGAGATCACCAATGAGCAGCTTTTATCAGTCCTGCCTTAACTCCTGTAAATGAAAGAATCACCCCTTGATCATTTCTTCACGGTACTGCACATGCTGGGCATACTTGCTGCATTATACTATTACTATACGCGTTTTAAGAAAAGGCGTGAGCGGGAACGATCAAAGTAGCTTAGTAAACTAAGGGGTTGCGGTGCCGTATTTCAGGTGCTGGATAACCGGCGTAAGGTGATCGGGCATACTGACGATAAATAAATTGTCGTACTGGCTATCGTTGATAGTAATATTGAAAGTGTTGTTACTTATCTCTTTCAGAATATCAGGAACGGTATTAGAATGACCCACAACCAACACTACTTTTCCGTGCCAGGCAGCAAGCAGTTCATCTACTAATTCAGCATATGGCTTGGAAGTAGCATATTCAGTAATGGAAACTCCCTTGGCAGTTGCCAGCGGCTGACCGGTTTGCCGGGTACGATTTAAGGGTGTAGAATAAACCGCACTTACGGGAACATTTGCCAATATCCGCTTTAATTCCTCAGCTCTTGCAACACCGGCACTGGTTAAGTTAGGATCCGTACCCGTAGCTTCCTTTTCCGCATGGCGCACAATGATAAAAGTGGTAGTAGTATCGCTTATCATACCCGGGATAACGGTGGTATCATGCACCGCTACGTATACGGTATCTCTTATAGTAATGGTCTCCGCCTTTACATTCTTTTTGCAGCTGCAAAAGAACAGTAATAAGCCTGCAGATAATAGGGATATCAGTTTAGCCATACAAAGAAAATTTCAACTAATGTACTAAACCCTTAGCGAGCCGCGAAATCCTCTTGCTGCATAGTAAGATTCGGCGCCGTTGTGATAGAGGAAGACTGTATTATAGCGGCGGTCACAGAAAACGGCACCACCCAACTTCCTGATCTCGGAAGGAGTATCTATCCAGCTGGAAGTTTTGGTATCAAAGCTGCCGAGCTTCTGCAGGTCACGGTATTGCTCCTCATTCAGTATTTCTATTCCCATATCGGCAGCCATATTTATTGCACTGTCTTTGGGCTTATGTTCCTTCCTTGCTTCCAGTGCTTCATGATCATAGCAGATACTTCTGCGCCCTTTAGGACTTTCATCTGAACAATCGAAGAAAACGTACTCACCCGCTTTTTTATCAAAATCTACAACGTCGGGCTCTCCTCCCGTCATCTCCATTTCGTTCAGCGACCATAATTTTGCTGGACTTGCCTCCAGCTTAGCCTGTACTTTATCCCAGTTCAGGCCTTTGTGGCGTTTCATGTTTTTCTCAAAACGGGTCTTCAATACCTTAAGCAGCTCTGTAGCCTGTGCCTGCGGCAATTTCTTTGCGTTCTTGCTCATACGTCTATGAATTATTTATAATCATCCAATCCTTTTCCCTGCAGGATCTTAGGAATGCATTTTTCAATTCTCGCTTCCCGGGTTTTGGATTGCTTTGCCTGCGAAAAATAGAATATGTATGCTTTTTGCCTGCCCGGGGTCAAGGCCTTGAAAGCTGTTTTCAATGCAATATTTTCCTTCAGAGCCTTCTGAAGTTCCGCCGGTAACGGTACTTCCCTTTTTTCTTTAGGCAGCTTTATACCAGACCGCTCCATTTCTATAGCTTCGTATATGTATGCTTTTATGACAGGAGCCATCTTAATAATTTCCTTTACATTGCTAAATCTCAGCTGGCGGCCAACTACTGTGTTCTCGCCCATTTTTACCAATATTCCTTCTGGATCGCTCAAAAGGTAGCCATTAATAAACAGCAGGGCAAAATACTCTTTAAAGCCTTGTATCACGGCTATGTTCTTACCCTCGTAGGTATAGGTAGGCTTGCCCCATTTCAGGGCCTCATCCAGTCCGCAGCTGAGTAATACCTTCCGGAGCTTTTCGGTTTCCTGCCGCCAATTTTCTATTTTATCCAGAAACGCATCTACCCTGGCCTCCATCATCTGCAATTGTTTCGCTAAAATAAGCTTTCCGATTCTCCGGGGAAATTTCTGGCATAATAGTTTTGAAAAGTTAGCAATAAACCAAATCGTCTACCAATGAAAAACTTACTCCTGCTTCTATTGTTTACCGGTGCGTTTGCAGCCTGCAGTGAAAGCGAGGCGGAGGAGGCAACCGCAACTGACTCAACAGTAATGACCGCA
>DASPNB010000067.1:0-2686 GCA_035626755.1 Flavipsychrobacter sp. | reverse complement strand
AGAAAGAAAAAGAAGCTGCGAAAGCTAAAGCTGAAAAAGAAAAGAGAAAACGCGATCGCATTGCCAAACGCAAAGCAAGGCGCGCCAGTGTACCGCAGATGAACCAGGGCGTTCGTACCGGCCTTAAGCTCCTCACTATGCTGAAGCGCGTCACTGTTAACTATACTGAGAACGCAGGTACAATCCTCCCCGGTTACATGGACAGTACAACCAACCTCGGCGTCGATTTTGGAAACAATTATGAGCCCGGCTTTGACTTCGTCTACGGTTATCAGCCCACCCAGATATGGTTGGAACAGCAAGCTGCAAAAGGATTGCTGAGTAAGGATTCTGTATTCAATGCTCAGTTCCAGCAGCAATATTCGCAAAATATCAATGCTTCAGCGACTTTGGAGCCTTTCAACGAATTCCGTATTGACTTAAGCTTAACCAGCAACTTCAGCAAGAACCACAACGAACTCTTCAAATACCTCGCTGACAAAAATGCTCAGTACTATCACCTCAATCCTTACGAAACAGGTAGCTTCACTATGTCTTATATAGGTCTGAGTACGCTCTTCAAGTCAGGTGGGGCCAACTCGGCGGTGTATAATAAGTTCCTCAGCAATCGTGAAACAGTTTCACACCGCCTCGGTGGCAGCAACCCGTATACTAACAATACACCTGACCCTAACGATCCCAACTATACCAAAGGTTATACCCAGTATTCCCAGGATGTGCTGATTCCTTCTTTCATAGCAGCTTACAGTGGAGACAACCCTAACGAAGTAGCCCTTATCGACTATTCAAGCCAGAACAACATCCGCAAGAATCCGTTCAAGTACTACACGCCTATGCCAAACTGGCGCATACAATACAATGGCCTGAGCAGGCTGCCTGTGTTCACTCCTATACTCAACACCTTCGTACTGAATCACGCTTATACAGGTACGATGTCTATGAACAGCTTCGTAACCTCCCTGTACTACCAGGATGTGTACGCCCTGGGTTATCCTTCGTTCATTGATTCTAACTCCGGCAACTATGTACCTTTCTTCCAGGTGCCGAACATCACCATCACCGAGGCCTTCAGTCCGTTGATCGGTTTTGATGCAGCCTTTAAGAACAATGTAACAGCTAAATTCGAATACAACAGGCGCCGCACAGTAAGTCTTAGCTTGGTCGACTACCAGGTAAGTGAAACTAACAGCACTGAGTACACCATCGGCTTCGGCTATCGTGTACGCGGTCTCAAACTGCCTTTCGAAATACTAGGCCTGAAGACCCTTAAGAATGATATGACCATTAAAGTTGACGTAGGCCTCAGAGACGACCGGACGACCAACAACTACCTGGCCCAGAACATCGGTATTACAACCCGTGGCCAGAGAGTCATACGTATAGCCCCTACTATCGACTACATAGTCAACGACAGGCTCACCTTGCGATTGTTCTTCGACCGCAACCAGAGCATACCATACGTATCCAGTTCTTTCCCTATTACTACCACCAGGGCAGGGCTTGTACTACGCTTTATATTTGCACAATAATTCATCAGAACATATTTTTCAAAAGGGCAGGCACGCAGCCTGCCCTTTTCCATGGATAGCGTCAGCACGGCTCCTTAGCCGTCAGACGCGTCATGGAAAGCATATTCAATACTTGTTAATTATGGTGATATTGGTCACTTATGGCTGTTTCCTTACCCAAAAAGCCCCAATAGATCGTATCTTTGCACATACTCTAAACAGGCAGGAATGACAGTACATTCTTTTCAGGAAAAATTCGACGAAAAGATCGATAGGGAAGACACCATCGAGCCGCGCGACTGGATGCCGGATGATTATCGCAAGACACTCATCCGCCAGATCTCCCAGCACGCACATAGCGAGATTGTAGGTATGCTGCCCGAAGGCAATTGGATCACCCGTGCCCCCAGCCTTCGCCGCAAGGCAGTGTTGCTGGCTAAGGTGCAGGATGAAGGCGGCCACGGTCTCTATCTTTATAGCGCCGCCGAAACCCTCGGCATCACCCGCGACGAGATGCTGGAACAATTACACTCAGGTAAAGCAAAATACTCTTCTATATTCAATTACCCTACCACCACCTGGGCCGATATGGGCGCTATAGGTTGGTTGGTAGATGGCGCAGCTATTATGAACCAGGTGCCGCTCTGCCGCACTTCATATGGTCCTTACGCCCGTGCTATGGTGCGCGTGTGCAAGGAAGAGAGCTTTCACCAGCGACAGGGTTTTGAGATCATGCTCACATTAGCCAACGGTACCGAAGAGCAAAAGAAAATGGCTCAGGACGCACTCAATCGCTGGTGGTGGCCATCTATCATGATGTTCGGTCCGCCCGATGCTGAGAGCCCGAATTCCGAGTCAAGCATGCGCTGGCGCATCAAACGCTTCTCCAACGACGAGCTCCGCCAGAAATTCATAGACGTTACAGTAGAACAAACCCGTATCCTTGGCCTTGAAGTACCGGATAAGGATCTGAACTGGAACGAAGAGCGCGGTCATTACGACTACGGTGCGATCAACTGGGACGAGTTCTGGAACGTGGTAAAAGGAAATGGCCCTTGCAACAAAGAACGCCTCGAAACACGTAAGAACGCCTGGGAAAATGGTGCCTGGGTTCGCGAAGCAGCCCTCGCTCACTCCCGCAAACGCGCAGAAAGAAAAAAGAATACCGAAAAAGCAGC
>DASPNB010000066.1:0-2640 GCA_035626755.1 Flavipsychrobacter sp. | reverse complement strand
GAAGGTACGAACCTTAATTTCAATCATACTATAAACAATGGGGCCGATATAAGTATTTCGGGACTGCTGCCTTACCCTGATCCTCTAAATACCAAGTTGAAAAATACCAATCCGAGACAATTGCAGGTTTATCCAAATCCTGTGACGGATATTGTGCGCGTTCAGTTGCCTGATGCAAATGGAACCCTAACGGTTATCAATAGCGGAGGACAGGCAATCTACACAAAAGATCATAGGGATAGTAGCGAACTTAGTATCAATACAGCCTCCTGGCCGGCCGGTGTGTACACGATAAGATGGGCGAACAAGAACGGAGAGCTCTACAGTACCAGGCTTGTACATAGATAGAACATCTTTTTATCACTCACGCAGTTTTATGAAGGCAACACACCTTTCCTTCCCCGCCGAGTCACCCGCCTTTCGGGGACTCGGCGGCATCAAGGCGGTAGAGTTGAGGTAAGAACAAAACGCTCAGCCTATTATAACCAAACAAAAAAAAGTAATTTCACATTACGATCTTTTCAAAGCGTAAAGAATAGAATCTTTTAACCTTTAGATAATAGATCGCACCACCACTTATATTATTCTCTTGGACCGGCCTTATATGAAAAAGCTCTTCACAGTTTTCTTTTTCATTTTTTTCTTCAGTCTTTCAGGCTCTGCGCAGCCTTTATATCTCAACTGGACGAAATTTATTGGCGGCACTTCAGGAGATGGTGGCTATGTAGCAATATCAACCTCAGATGGCGGGATTCTATTCGGTGGGTTGACCAGCGACACGATCGGATCAGGCGATATACCAGCTAGTTCACCTGATAGCCAGAGCATCCTGGCTAATAATCTTTTGTTAGGCAAAATAGATAGTAATAGACAATTGTCTTGGATAAAAGTTTATGGCGGACATCGTACCGATAGAGCATTGCAACTGATGCAACTGCCGGATGGTGGTTTCGCAGTACTGGGCGAAACGGAATCTCACGATGGCGATATCGCATTCAATCATGGTTCAAAGGACCTGTGGTTATTGAGATTAGATAGTTCGGGTAATTTACTTTGGGAGAAGACATACGGAAGTTCTTCGGGCGACCACGCACTTTCTTTCGCGCAAACCTCAAGCTCTGGTTATATTATTTTGGGTTCTTCCAATGGTTCTGACAACGACGTTCCATTTCACTATGGCACAAATCAATTTTTGATGGATTGGTTTGTTGTAAAAACTGACAGTCTGGGCAACCTATTGTGGTCAAAGACTATTGGTGGTACGGGCGATGAATGGTCTATAAATGGGAGTATATATGAGATAAACAACGCGTATTATCTTATCGGGTGTTCATCATCCAAGGACTACGACTGTACTGATACTAGCTGGCATCCAGGAGTTAATACCGGTATGGATGTATTTGTTCTAAAGATGGACACAACTGGGAATCAGATCTGGAATAAGAGTTTCGGCGGTAGTGAGCAGGAAAGCCACGCTATTTCAATTTTTGATCAGAGGGATAGCGCCTTTGCCATAGTCATGGGATCTCAGTCCAATGACTACATGCTACAAAATACCTATACTGCTCCGGCCAATTGGTTGCTAAAAATTGATACTAATGGAAATTTGTTATCGGCCAAGGTAGCTGGCGATAGCCTGTTATACACTAGTCCGTTGGACATTATTTGTTACGAGGATAGCGCATATCTATTATCAACATGGACACAAGCAGACTATTGGCTGAGTATCATAGACAGCACAGGCAATTTTTCATACTACAAGAGAATAGGGGGAACCAATAATGAATTATTTTCCTGCAATTTGGTAGAATATAAACAGGGCATAGCATTAGTTGGAACTACGGTCTCTTCAGATTTGAACGAAGGTGGAAGAATTAATGATCACAGGGGTTCCAGCGATGTCTTTGTTTCAGGTATAAGCGAAATATACTCGCCGCTCATAACAAAAAAAATTAGAAAGGCTTCAACAGAAATAATCCTATACCCTAATCCCACCAAAGACATACTAAGAGTTATATTGCCAACAAATGAGGGTGGTATTGTGTACGTCACCGACCAATCAGGTAAAGTGGTCTATGAACATGAGACTAACGCTATAGAGATCGAAATTGCAACCGCCGCGTGGACTAGAGGGAATTATATAGTGAATTGGAAAGGTAAACGAGGTGCTCACAGCACTGCGAAGGTTCTTGTAAACTAGTATTTGTAAATAACCTTTAACAACCAAAGTATGAAACACGTGACTTGCTGCCTTTGCGGCCTATTAGTTCTATTTGCTTCTTTTTATTGTTCTGCGCAAGACACAGTTCACGTAAATGTTCCTGGTACAAAACTCAGCGATATTCCCATCTGGTTTTTTTAGCTATCGCTAAACTTGAACCAGATGGGGCAAAAATAAAGCCTCTTGCGAGGCTTTCTGTTATACTTTAAAATGTTTGAGCAGGATAATTTCTTTAGGCTCCAGGAAACGCCACTTGCTGCGCGGCAGGTTCTTCTTGGTAAGTCCGGCATACATTACGCGATCCAGTTTCTCAACCTGGTAGCCCAGCGACTCAAATATGCGGCGCACGATCCTGTTGCGGCCGATGTGTATCTCCAGTCCTATTTCGTTTTTCTTTTCCAGGTAGGCGATGGCGTCTA